>JBCCOX010000386.1:0-5255 GCA_039025155.1 Deinococcota bacterium
CAACGCAGTGAGTTGCTCCATCATCTGCTCGTGAACACGTTGATTTGCAAAGGTATTAATACGTAGGTAACCAACCTCGTTAGGCAAAACAGTTGATTCTACACTAACAATATCAATAGTGCCCCGTACAATGCTAAATTCAACTGGGTCTTCCTCACCAGGACGTGACATAACAATGTTAACCGTGCTACCGGCAGGACCGCGTACGAGGTCAACCACTTCATCAACAGTTGAATCTTTAACACTGACCTCATCTACAAACAAAAACACATCACCACGGCGCACGCCAGCGTTCCATGCCGGTCCGTCGCGGTATACGTTAATCACCTCAACAATGACGTTGTTAGCGCGGTCTTTCGGTGAAAGAACAGCCCCGATACCCTGAAACGACCCACTTCTATCCTGTACAGCACGTGTTGCTTCAGCAGGTGCAGTGTAACTGGTGTAGGGGTCCTCGAGCGCTTCTAGCATTCCCGAAATGGCACCTTCAATAACTGCGTCATCGTCAATGTCGTTAAGGTAATTTGATTGTAGTGCGGCGTAGACCTGTACAAACGCACGCCCTGCCGGGCTATTTACAAATTCATCTGAAAAATCACGAGAAAACTGTGCGTTAACACCTGCTAACGACAATGCTACTAGAGCCACGAGAATAAGCCATTTGCGCTGAATATGCTTCACCTTGCCTCCTTTAGCGCTGTGAGGTTGCTAGTTAAGGTACACCTGTTTGAATCTTTGAGTTGAGCATCACGCGATACAGGTTGTAGCCACCTGCTGCTGGTTTGCTAGTCTCCTCGCGCGCACCGTCAAACAGCAAGAGCTTACGAGGGTACCAGCACCAAGTCAGAGACAGGCTTAGCACTTCACATTACTGGTAAAGTATACGGACTTAACAGCATATCTTCAGTAAATCCAATTACGCCCAACCATTTGGGGGGTGTTATCAGGTTCGTCACGCTAGATGCTTATACAACAGCGCGAGGAGTGCCAATAACACCTACGGGAACGCAAAAATCTTCATTTCACAGTGGGCAAAAATCAACAGCCAGTGATGCGCACGGTGAACATGTTCTCAAGACAGCTCTCATGAATATTTTGTCATAATTTGCGTGCTCATCAGCCATTGTGACCTCTTCTAACCCCCCTAGAAACCGTATTGGCAACCAACGTTAATCAAGATCAACTCCGACTTTGAGCCAAGACCTTGTGATGTTAAGTTAGCATTGTCATTTTATTGTCATTTTGAATGATACTGCTTAGAAGCAGCCTGTGAAGTCTCACGTACAATCCATGTAGCCACTTGTAGCGGCATAAGTTTAAAAATACCCTCAGCTTCTTTTGGTTGTGTTCATCTTTAATAAGATAGGATTACCTTGACTATGGACACGACCAAGACCCTCCTATTTGTTGACGATACACCCGCTATCCTCAAGCTTTTGGAGGCAATCTTTGCACCGCAAGGGTACACATCTCTGTTAGCCCGTCACGGTCGTGAGGCCGTGAAATTACTGCAAAAACAGCCTATCGACCTCATTATTTTAGACCTAGACATGCCGGTGATGAATGGCTACGAGTTTCTGGCGTACTTGCAAAAGAACGATGTCAATGTACCGGTTATCGTCGTAACGGCCACCAAAGTTACTGACCATCAATTTCTTGATGATCACGGCGTTGTTTTTTTAGAAAAACCTTTTTTACCCACGGTGATTGTTAAAAAAGTTGAGAAACTTCTCGAAGATGGCAACCAATTGCGCGGCATCTCGCTAGCAAGTTTTTTGCAACTCTTGGGGCTCGAGCGCAAAAGTGCTGCTATCACAGTCAGTAACGCCCAGCATCAAGGCATTATCTTTATGAAAAAAGGTGAGATGATCCACGCCACGACCAAACGGGTTCAAGGTGAAGCTGCCCTCTACCTCATGCTGAAATGGACAGATGTCAAGCTAGAAGTTAACTTTAAGCAAGTAAGTGACCGCATAAGTATAGACAGGCCGCTCGAGCAACTCTTGCTTGATATTTTTAGAATGCAAGACGAACACGAAGCTGTCAGAGCGGCCAGAGCTACTGAGCTCGTTGACGACGAGGCAACTACTGGCAAGTTTGCATCAGTTGAGGTAGACTTACAAACGGCGTCGGCAGCATCAGCTAGCAGCACGATGAACCAAGCTAGTTCACATGTGTACGGTGATAACCCTTCACACACGCCCAATGAGCCTAGAGCTGATACGACTGCAGCCGACAATGGTATGCAACGACGATCATCACACCATGTAGAAGTTACCTTAACGGAGGAAACAATGGCAGACGTAAAAGAAAGTCTTAACATAGCAATGTCTATCGACGGCGCGCTAGGTGTTGCCTTAGTAGATTACGATAGCGGTATGGCCCTGGGTACCCAAGGTGGCGGCTTGGACCTAGATATTGCTGCAGCTGGCAACACCGAAGTGGTACGCGCCAAAATGCGGGTGATGAAAGACCTAGGGCTATCTGGCAATATTGAAGACATTTTGATTACTCTAGAAACACAGTACCACCTTATTCGCCCGATGGCAGGGCAAACGTTATTTGTTTATTTGGTACTTGACCGTGCCCGCTCAAACTTAGCGATGGCCCGTCATAAGCTTACGAGCCTTACTAAAGATCTTGTCGTTTAAAGATCCTATGATTTAGGCTCTCTTAGTACTCTTAAGCTTGTCCAGGTAATATCTAGCAACCTCAATTTATTATCAAGATATGTTCAAAGGCACACGTTTGCTGATACTACGTGTGCCTTTATAACCTGAGTTCGATGTTTCCAAGTGACCAAAAATGCGTTTCCGACGCATATTATGATGTGGTTGTAAAAACTATCAGCTTCTAAACGAACATCATTTAGGCTACACAGGTTATTTTTGATGTATTTCAAAATATACTTTCTCTAATAGTCCTATAAGACATGTCTCTGACGTACATTAACTCCTAACTCAGGTTACACAGGATTTTGAATACGGAGTACCAAATCGCGTCTGTAATGCAAATTGACTTTTGAGATTCAATACGTATCCGAAGTATTGACTCATCCAGACTGTTAAAAAACGAGGCTGTTAAAAAAGAGGCGCATATCATCTGCGACGACACTAGGAATTTCCCATTCAAGAAAGTGTCCGCCGCGCTCAATTGGTGTCCAGTGGACAATGTTGTACGAACGTGCTGCCCACTCTCTGGGAGTTGGGAAGAAGTCCGCATCGCTCATCAGCATGCCTGTAGGCACGGTAACAAAGCCAAACTGCCCTGGGTCACGAGCAACCTCGTAGTATAGCCGCATCGAAGAATTGATGGTTTTGGTTGCCCAGTAAAGCACTAGGTTAGTTAGTAGCTCGTCTCTATCTAACACACTCTCGAGATCATCCTCGTGATCGGTCCATGCCCAAAATTTTTCCATGATCCATGCAGCAAGTCCTGCGGGGGAATCGTTGAGGGCGTAAGCCAGCGTCTGCGGATAAGAACTGTGCTGCATGGCATAAGACATCTCTTGCTGAAACCATGCTTGCGCCCTGCTTACAAAGGCTTGCTCGGCGTCGGTCATATCATCTGGAACGAAAGCCACAAAAGGGTTGGTGCCTGAAAGGTGAACTCCGACGATGGACTCGGGATAAAGCAGCGCTATTTGTTGAATGACTCCTGCTCCTAAATCACTGCCCCGCACGGCGTAGCGTTCGTAACCTAGGGTTTCAGTCATCAGCGTATGAAAAAGCTCTGCCATTACTGCCACGCTCATACCAGGTTCGTCAGGAATGTCAGAAAAGCCGTAGCCCACTAGCGAGGGCACTACGACATCAAACGATAAGCCATCATGCGCTTCGGTAAGTAGAGGAATTAGCTCGAGCATCTGCACAAACGAACTGGGCCAACCGTGTAGCACCAACACAGGTAGGATGTCATTGTTGCCCTGCTCACCGCGTTCGTAGATAAAGTGAACGCGGGTATCATCAACCTCTGCTAAAAAGTGATTGAAGCTATTGAGACGGGCTTCTTGGGCGCGCCAATCGAATTCGTTTTGCCAATACGTAAGCAGCGACTGAAGATACTCGAGCTTCATCCCATACTGCCAGCCTGCACCTGTAATTTGGTCGGGGTAGCGGGTTTGGTCAAGGCGAGTTTCTAAATCGTCTAAAACGGCCTGTGTAATAGAGATTTCAAAGGTTTCTACCGCGCTCTCTTGAGCTGTTACCAGTGGCGCACATAGCACGATAATAACGAATAGGATGAGTCGTTTGGAACTTGTCATGGTTCTACCTCCCAGGTTCTTATGTTTAAGATACAAATTTCATCTTTACTTCAAATATACCTTATCAAATCATGTAAACGCTATTGTCGTGCAATGGTACTGTGCTGTGCTTCAGCCACAACATACTGAGTTGACGTGGCCTTGAGAGCAAGCGCGGTTTCAAGGTTTATAGCTAGCCGTTTCTCCAGCATTTTTTCATGATGCAAATTATGGTCTAGCATTGCCCGTACCGCAAAAATCCCCTCTTCTTCGTGGTCTATATAGCTATAGTTAATGTGCTCGAGTGGGCTGCTAAGTGGTACACCACCAAGGGTAATAATATTACTTGCAAGCGCGTCAACCTGCTGATTGATTTGCCGCTGCTGTTCGTGCATGACCTTCCTTAGCGACTTGTTTGGCATTACCTAGCTATGTTTACGGTATTGACAAGCAAGTATCGCGTGGCTGGCGAGATGCTCGTCTAGCTCAGGGATAAGCTCTAGTGCTGCCCGTTTTAGATTGTTAGTAGTTTCTATTGAGGTTTTGTTACGCAGGAGTCGGTACGTCACAGTTCTTCATAACAAAACACGAGCAGGCAGTCTTGTACAAAATTCAGATGGCATCACACATGCCCTTTGCTCAAGCGCACATAGTACTGGTAATGGGTCAGGTAGAACATAACGCAAAATTCTTGGGATTCTCCTAAAGGATCAAATGACATGCGTACTACCTTCAAAAGTAGCGATCCTATTACCAACCCAAGTTTGGAGTTAATTTACGTCAGGCACGAATCTTACCTAACTGCAACATTAGCTAAACCCTTAACTATATCAAAAATAAGCTCGTACAGCCTAAGGATTGCTTAGCTGAACAGGACAACCGCAAAGTCAGGCTAAGCCCAAGAGGGAGAGGAGATAATCCCTATCCCAACCGGCACGCTTGCGCTTGGACTTGGTGCTGGCTTTGCTGTTATCTTGCTTGAGAATGTTAAGGGCAGTGTGTCTGAGACTGA
>JBCCOX010000387.1:0-5255 GCA_039025155.1 Deinococcota bacterium
AACTTTAGTGCGCTGGTGAGCAACGCGCTCGAGAGTGACGTGACCTGGGAAGCTCCCAACGGTGGCACAATTTCAGGTGTCGGCAATAGTATTAACTTTACGCCACCCACCACCATTGGGCGTTACACTCTTACAGCTACCAGCACCATTGACCCCAATAAATTTGCGACGGCAACCATCAGCGTGGTGGAACCTACAGTCAGCATCAACCCCGGCAGTGTGATCTTAAATGCAGGTGAAAGCCAGCGGTTTAATGCACTTGTCAACAACGCGATTGATACAGATGTCACTTGGGAAGCGCCAGATGGCGGCACCATTTCTGGCGTCGGTAATGCCGTTACCTATACCCCACCAACCACGCCGGGCAGTTACCGCGTGGTGGCACGGAGCTTGTCTAACAGTAGTCAAACTGCAGTTGCAACGGTGACAGTGCGTGGTAGCAGCAGCGCACCTTCAGCAACCCCTGCTACGGTGACAGCACCCACGCCAGCACCTACGATTGTGCCTGCGCCAACCCCGGTGGCAACCCCAACACCCACCCCCACCCCGACACCCACTCAGGCACCGTCAGCCGTAGCTCCTAGCGCCACCCCGACACCTACTCCAACGCCAATTACGCCTGCGCCAACCGCAGCGGCCCCCAGTTCAACTGGGGGTCTGGCGTTACAGCCAGATGTCGTCTCGCTAGCACCCGGCCAAATCCGGGCGTTTGAGGCCACTGTCCCAACAGGCATGACCATCAACTGGACAACACCAGATGGCGGCGATGCCATTGGGCGCGGCAAAATTGTGTCCTTTGTAGCACCCGATCAGCCAGGAACCTACCGTTTGGTTGCTGCAAGTGATGCTAGCGCCAGCGATAGAGCCGTGGCTGTCATCACCGTCGGTGAGTCTGTGACAGTCAGTATTGTGCCAGGCGATGCCAGCTTAACTCGAGGCGAGTCTAAAGAATTTGGTGCCGTTGTGACTGGTGCAAGTCATGAAGATGTCTTGTGGGACGCACCAGACGGTGGCTCAATTTTGGCTGCTGGAGACAACACGGTGACCTTTGTCGCACCACCCGAAACAGGGGACTTTCGCTTGGTAGCGCGCAGTGTGTTTGACCCTAACCAAACGGCTGAGGTAACTATTACTGTCCGCTAAGTGTGCTCAACCAACTTAGTTAAGTTAACCTGCCGCGTGGCAGGTTTTTTGTTGGGGGCTCGAGGCTGTTGTTTGACCTCTAAGATAATTGGCGCTTCTGCTAGCTGCTGTTACGCATAAGGATGTCTCCTCAACACCACTAGCCGGTGGACAATAGCTTATAAAAACACTTTCACTAAGGTATTTTCCGACAGGGTATTTTCTGACAAAAAATGTCTGCGATGTCATCCTCGAGGCAGGTTTGCATATCCTCTGACAATATTCATAACCCATCTGACGATGTTCACGACATATCTCTCTAAATTAGGTATAGCTTATGTGTTGGCTCCGAGTAGCAAACATTCACCCATTAGCACCATCAAACAAACTTGTGTGGTGCTTACAGCAAGACAAACACCTACCTTGCGCGCTAGGAGTGTTAAACTTCCTGCGATGAAGTTAAGCGCTGTCAAAGGAACGTCCGATATTTTACCCGCTGACCAAGCCCGCTGGCGCAAAGTCCGCGAAACTGCTGCTGAGGTGCTTGGGCGTGCTGGCGTGCGCGAACTCAGCACGCCCATCTTTGAGCATCATGAGGTGTTTGTGAAGTCGGTAGGGGAATCTTCGGACTTGGTTGTTCAAAAAGAGATGTACACGTTTGAAGATGCGGGTGGGCGGTTACTCACGCTCCGCCCGGAGTTTACCGCTGGGGTGATGCGGGCGTTTATTCAGAATGGGATGCATACGCTCCCCACACCCGTCAAATTGTGGAGTACCGGTCCGGCGTTTCGGGCTGAAAAACCGCAGCGGGGAAGGTTTCGGCAGTTTCACCAAGTCAACTGTGAGTTTTTGGGATTAGATACGCCATTAATTGATGCTGAAGCCATCGCTGTGCTTTACAACGTGCTGAAAGCCTGCGGGATTAAGCAGATGAATGTGCAACTAGGGTCGGTGGGTGATCCTGAAGACCGCCAAGCTTACAATCAATATCTGCGGGATGCTTTGGAGCCTCAACGTGCTAACCTCTCCGAAACCAGCCAAACGCGCTTAGCGCTTAACCCGCTGCGCGTGCTGGACAGTAAAGACGAAGGCGATCAAGCGCTCATTGCGGGCCTCAAACGTCCGTTTGATTTTTTGAATGATGACGCGAGGGCTCACTTTGATGCTGTAGCAAGTTACTTACAACAGTGGGAGATTCCCTTTGAACCGAACATGAGCATTGTGCGCGGGCTAGATTATTATCGCCGTACTGCCTTTGAGATTCACCACGGCGGCATTGGTGCACAGTCTGCGTTGTGTGGCGGTGGGCGCTACGACGGCCTCATTGCCAGCATGGGCGGCGGCAATACCCCCGGCATCGGCTGGGCGTTTGGGATTGAGCGCGTGCTGGACGCGATGGCGCAGGATGACGTTAACGTGCCTGAAGATACTGGTGCAGATGTGTTTTTAGTACCGATGGACGCTGAGGCAATTGCTGAAGTGGCCTCACTTGCGTTTAAATTGCGCACGCAGTTTCACGTTGAGCACGCTTACAGCAAACGCAATCCGGGTAAGGGTTTGCGCGATGCTGACCGAGCCGGGGCAACTTATGCTGCCCTGCGAGGGAGTCAAGAACGGGCTAGCGGTTCTTATCAGCTTAAGCACTTGGCAACAGGTGAGCAGGTGATGGTAGCTGAGGCTGAGTTGATGGGGTTTTTAGAGGCAAATGTGTAGACTTAGTCTTAATTGGATTGTGCTGTGCTCGAGCTAGTGACCTATACCGTTCATAGCATCCAAGACGATAATAAGGTAATACCATCAAGCTCTAGACATACGCCGCTTGTCAACTCATAACAAACGTTATAGTGTGAGCCTCGAGCTTGCTAGAGAAAAATGCTCGAGCATCCCCTAAGTTGTTCCCACATCTCGGGTCTACATCAGCATTCTTGTAACATGTCATCGTATTGACCTCAAAAATCAAAACCTTCGGAAATTAATAATCTCAATTTCTAGTCAAATTACTACTATGTCTGACCTAAATACATGACACTCGAAAACTCGCTAAGCTCAAAACATCATCTGAAACGAGGAAATCTATGAAACGAACCCACTACTGCGGTGACATGCGCGCTGAGCACGACGGGCAAGAGGTGCGCTTGCAAGGTTGGGTCAACCGCCGCCGCGACCTAGGCGGGCTTATCTTTTTAGACTTACGTGACCGTGCTGGGCTGCTGCAAGTTGTGATTGACCCAGACAATGCGGATGCCTTTAACGTAGCCGAACAAGTGCGCAGTGAGTTTGTGGTGGACATGACCGGGCAGGTGAGGTTACGGCCCGAAGGGCAACGCTCGAGCAAACTGGCCACTGGCGACGTGGAAGTGGTGGCAACCTCTCTCACTATTTTGTCTGAAGCCAAAACGCCGCCGTTTTTGGTAGACGGCAGCGTGGATGCAAGCGAGGTGAACGAAGAACTACGCCTCAAACATCGTTATTTGGATTTGCGCCGACCCGAAGCTGCTCAGCCGCTCTACTTGCGCAGCCAGCTCAGTAAAGCCATCTGGGACTTTCTAACTGAGCAGGGGTTTGTACAAATTGAAACGCCTTTACTCACCTTATCTACTCCCGAAGGCGCGCGCGATTTTGTCGTGCCAGCGCGGGGTGCGCCGGGGCAGTTTTACGCCCTACCTCAGTCGCCGCAACTGTTCAAACAGATGCTCATGATGGCGGGGTTTGACTGTTATTTCCAGATTGCGCGCTGTTTTCGGGATGAAGACTTACGCGCGGACCGGCAACCGGACTTCACCCAGCTAGATATAGAGATGTCGTTTGTGGACCAAGATGACATCTTAGACCTCAACGAAGCGCTCATGCAGCACGTGGTTAAGGTGACGACCGGACAAGAGATTAGCACGCCATTTAATCGCCTCAGCTATCAGGATGCTATGAACCGCTACGACTCAGACAAGCCAGATGTGCGCCTTAGGTTTGAATTGCAAGATGTCAGTCACGTTTTTGAAGCCACGGAATTTCGTGGTTTTGGGGCGGCATTAGCTGCTGGTGGTAATGTCAAGGTGGTTCATGTACCCGCTGAACAGGCTAGTGGGTTAAGCCGTAAGCGTATTGACGGGCTCGAGCAACACGCCAAAACCCACGGGGCTAAAGCGATGGCGTGGCTTAAACGTTCTGCAGATGGTTTCTCCGGTCCCATCGCCAAGTTTTTAAGTGAGGCAGAAATTAACCAGCTTAGTGAGCTGGCATCACAAGAGGGTGACTTGCTTTTGCTGATTGCTGACCGTTGGCAAGCAGCGTGTGAGGCTTTGGGAGCTGTTCGCCTCAAGTTAGGCCAAGATTTAAATTTAATTGATGAGGGTGTATTTGAGTTTTTGTGGGTTGTGGACTTTCCGTTACTGGATCAAGATGCGGACACGGGCGAGTTTACCTATATGCATCACCCGTTTACCCGCCCGGTAGATGATGATTTGGAGCGGCTCGAGGCCGACCCTGCCAGCGTACGCGCGTGGGCGTATGATCTTGTCTTAAATGGTAACGAGGTTGGCGGCGGCTCCTTGCGTATTCACCGTTTGGACGTGCAACAGCGCATGTTTAAGGCGCTTGGCTTTTCTGACGAAGAAGCGCAGGCACGTTTTGGCTTTTTCTTGGACGCGCTTAGCCACGGCGCACCTCCCCACGGCGGCATTGCGTGGGGGCTTGACCGCTTGGTGATGCTGCTTGCTGGCGTAAGTAGTATTCGTGATGTGATTGCGTTCCCCAAAAATCAGCGTGGGATTGACCCATTAACGACTGCGCCATCGCCCTTAGCGGCTGACCAACTTGCGGAATTAGGTCTTACTGTTACAGAGACATCATCCCTAGAAACATCTAAGGAGCCTGTCTAGATGCTTCCACTGGTAATGTTGGATATTGACGGCACTATTTTGGGAAGCTCGCAGCAACTCAGTCAAGCGTTTCTAGACAAAGTCGCCGAGGTTCGCGGCAAAGGTATGCATTTGGCAGTGTGTACTGGGCGTATTTGTGCGGGTTTGGGGCTTTCGATTGCGGGTCAGCTTGATGATGACATCCCCCACGTGTTTCACAACGGCGCAGTACTCACTCATGCAGATGGAACGGTGTTTGACGCACAAATTCTGCCTAAA
>JBCCOX010000388.1:0-5247 GCA_039025155.1 Deinococcota bacterium
CGACGATCCTACGTCGTTTTATGAAGCTGACCGCCACACTGCTGAACTGTTGTGGTTTAGCAGTGGGTTTGTTGAGTACCGCTGTCCTAACCGATTACCAAGTGGTGCTATGATTGAGTATTTAGAAGTCAGTATGGAAATCTGTTCAGAAGCGCCAACGCATCACCTCGAGTGGCCTTCAGATATCACCGTGTGGATTAATGACGTTGAACTAGGTAGCTGGACAAGCCCATCTGACTTTGGTGGGGTGCGCGGCAAACTTACACCTGCCTGGCAGTGGGATACCGACACCCAGTACGGGCTTCTGAAAGTCTGGCAGGTAACAGCCTCGAGCAGTCAAGTAGACGGCGTGCAGATAAGCGATGTGACGCTATCAGATTTAAACATTTTAGGTCAGCCTTACATCGCTATTCGCATAGGTATTAAACCAGATGCCCAGCACGTTGGCGGCCTCAATCTATTTGGGTCTAGGTTTGGTAATTACCCTCAGGACTTAGTGCTAAGATTGCGTCATCACTGAATAGTTTTGAGTAAGTTTTAGCAAATGCCTACTTGATGCTTACTTTAAGTAGTTAGGTCGTCTTTGAGCTAGCTCTCTACAAGCGAAAACCCTCGTCACAGTAGTTAAAGGTGACGAGGGTTCTTTGTGGCGGGCGCACTAGGACTTGAACCCAGGACCTACGGTTTTGGAGACCGCCGCTCTACCAACTGAGCTATACGCCCAAACAGATTAAAATATTAGCAAGCTTCTTAGGTGTTGCCAAGGGTCTAGCCAACATTACTCGTAATCATCAACCTGTTCGTATGCTTTGCCAGCATCGTGATAAAGCACATCTTCACGATAGGTCACACATAATTTTGTATGATGGAAGGCAATTTGTAGGTTAAACACGTAGTGCTTTACAGACCTTTTAAAATGCAATCTTACGTGTGGTCTCTCGTGTTTTAGGCATAATTAAAATAAACATATTAATAAATTATTTTTAATAAAATTAGTATAGTAAAGTTATCGAGTTTGTGTTGACTACTATCCCAGCAAGGTACGTGCTCATTAACCTTCGTACTAAGATTTTGTAATATCTGCCCGCAACGGAGGAGTAGATTTGCCTTTGTTTAATAGCTTGCGCCTCTTTGATCTTTTGGATATTTTTATTATATCTACGCTTTTTTATCAGCTTTATATGCTCCTCAATGGCTCGAGAGCGTGGAATGTATTTCGCGGCTTAGCGGCCTTGGCTGGTGTGTGGTTTATGGCAAGTCAATTTAATCTGTCGGCCACAGCGTGGATTTTTGACCGCGCTGCGCCAGTTGGCTTTATTGCCTTGGTGGTTATTTTTCAACCTGAACTGAGGGCTGTGCTCGAGCGGGTAGGTCAAGGCCGTGTTAACCGAGCGGGCAGCCAAGACCCCCTTCAAGAAGTGATGAGCGCTGTACGCGAACTTGCAGCTAAACGTATTGGAGCGCTCATTGCGATTGAACGGCAAACCCCTCTAGATGACTACGGCACAGTGGGCACGCCCTTAAGGTCTACTGTTAGCTCAGCGCTGTTGCAAACTATTTTTGACTCCAAAGGGCCTTTACATGATGGTGGCGTTATCGTCAAAGGGGATGTTGTAACCTACGCGGGGGCCATCTTTCCACTTACCAGTGCTGATGAAGGTTGGTCCATTCAACATGGCACACGTCACCGCGCTGCGGTAGGCTTGTCTGAAGTTGCAGACGCCTTAGTGCTTATCGTCAGCGAGGAACGTGGCACGGTCAGCGTTGCGCAAGCTGGCAAACTGCGCAGCGACATTGCGCCATCTGAGGTACTTAAAGCCCTGCGCGAGGTCTATACTAGGTAGGCCTTAAAACTCTCTGGGGCAACTCTCTGGAGCACCTATCTGGAATATCAATGAGCAAACGTCCTGCCCTTATCACAAAGCACCTTTTTACAAGCTTGCTAAGCCACTGGCCACAAAAGCTCACAGCGTTTGTAATCGCCATCTTTTTGTGGTTGTTTGTCACAACTGAGCAAATTACCACCAGTCAGCGCAGTTTTTTAGTTCCCCTCACGATTATTGGCTTAACTAACAATCAACTTGCAACGGGTGTGCCTGACTTAGTTGAGGTCAGTGTGGCCGGCGAAAGTAACCGTATTGACGCGCTGCGAGCCGAAAATATTGAGGCCATCTTGGATTTGTCCAATGTGGCTAGCGATTTTGCACGGCCGGTGCGGGTTTCGCCGCCACAAGGTATCACGTTGTTACGACGTGACCCCTCTGAGGTGATTGGCACTGTAGAAACTCGAGCTAGGCGCATCATTGCTGTAACACCATCGTTTTTGCGTACGCGTAACCCCGAAGAGCCTGCTGCAGATGTTGCTCCACCACCTGATACCCCGACAGCGGGGTCCCCAGAAGCACTTGCAGATACACCTACAAGCACACTAACAGGCACACCTGACACAAGCACCAATAACAACAGTAGTGATAGTGCTAGCCCAACTGAGGCAGCAGAGGCAGTTACCGCAGCTCCTCAAACCTCGAGCCCTTTGTTTCACAATCTGCAGTATCAAGTGTTGAGCGAACCTGCTGAAGTTGCTGTAACTGGACGCAGCGGTCTTGTTGATGAGGTGGTTCGCGTTATTGCGCCCATCAACCTCGAGCAGCGCCTTGGCTTAGTAACACCTGAAGGCCAAGACGAAGCTAGCCCAGCAGTTCCCCTGCCTTTACCTGAAATTGCCCCGTTTGAGGTACAGCTTTATGCTAGTGACCTTGCCGGCAACCCTGTGACTGGGCTTGTGCTTGAGCCTGACCGGGTACAAGTCCAACTCACCGCAACGCCCATTTTGCACACCAAGCGCTTACCGCTCGAGGTTATTTTGCCTACCTTAAGTGATTTTGTGGTTGAAAGCCGCCAACTCAGTCAAACCAATGTGTTAGTTGCAGGTAGTTATGACCTTTTGCAAGGGCTCGAGGGGGTGGTTGCTAGCGTTGACATGAGCCAGCAACCGCCGCGCGAAGGCGAGTTGAGCATGGCTGTGTCGCTGCAACTCCCCGAAGGCATCATGGCGCTCGAGACACCTATGCTCAGGTTACGGTTAAGCCGAATTCGTGACTTTCCATTTACTACAACAAATCCTTAATAACTTGTTATTTAAAATTTCCTTATCCTTGGCAGCATCAAGCAATACTTAGACGGCGACAAACGCTATAATGCAGTGTTTGGCATACGCTGGTGACCCATACCGTTAATCAAGATAATGCATCATTTCTTAATTAAACTGACTGTACTCAGTGAATATCTTGTTACACCTTGAAGCAAGTTAGCTGGCAATGTTATTGAGATAATCTTGTCTAAAATGTATCAAGACGCGCTCGAGTGATATTGATGTAAGCAATAGTTACTACCATCAACTAGGTCAACCTCAATTATAGAGTTGCTAGCTAACATGATTGATTGTACTGACTCAGCTCAAGCTCAAGTCTGCCGTAATCTGCTGCATTACCTGCGTTTGTGCATTAGCCTGAAGGAGAGCTTATGATTTACCCTATTCGCTATTATGGTGACCCCGCGTTAAAACGCAAAGCTGCGCCAGTTGCTAGTTTTGATGCTGCTCTCAAGCAGCTCGCCGCTGACATGATTGAAACCATGTACGATGCTAACGGGGTGGGTCTTGCCGCGCCGCAAATTGGCATCAACAAACGCCTTTTTATTGCTTTAGAGTTAGCCGAGCAAGACGCTCATGAAGATGCTCACGGAGATGCTGCTGAAGAAGATAGTGGTACACCAGATGAGCTTACTCAAGAGGAGAAAAAAGCGCGTTGGAACGTCCTTAACGAGTATATTATCGTCAATCCGACCATCACTAGCCGCGAGGGTGAACAGTGTGGTCAAGACGGCTGTCTTAGTTTGCCGGGGCTCTATATAGACGACATGAAACGCGATGACAGCATCACCATGAGCTATCAGGATTTAGATGGCGGCGCACACACGCTTACTGCCTCGGGGCATTTTTCGCACGTGTTACAGCATGAATACGACCACCTTGAGGGCATCCTCTTTTTTGAACGCTTACCTGCTGCCGAGCAGCGTGCGTTTAAAGAAACTCACCGCCAAGCGCTAGCTGAGATGCAGCGCCACTCTAAAGCTTTTTTGCGCGAGCTTAAAGAAGCTGCCCACGGTTAAGCAGTGAGCGCCCTTCAACGATGAGAGTTGCCTTATTTGGCTCCCCTGCGTTTGCTGTACCCAGCCTCGAGCGTCTCCACAGCCATCACGAGCTTGTCTTGGTTGTTACCCAGCCCGACAAAAAAGCAGGACGCGGGTTGACTATCACCAGTCCGGCGACAGCGCAACGTGCCAAAGAACTAGGCTTACAGCTCGAGCAACCTGCTCGCCTCAAAACAAACGAAGCGTTTGCAAACGTATTAACCTCACTGGATATTGATGTCGCCGTCACCGCCGCCTACGGTAAAATCCTCCCCAAAACCTTGTTAGATATTCCCAAATACGGGTTTTTGAACGTTCACGGCTCATTACTACCCAAATATCGCGGCGCTGCGCCCATTCAGTGGGCACTGATTAATGGCGATGCTGAAACGGGCATCACCATCATGCAGACAGATGTTGGCATGGACACCGGAGATATTCGCTTGGTGGAGCGCCTACCCATTGGACAAGAGGATGATGCAAGTAGGTTGTTTGCACGTTTAGCTGAACTTGGTGCTGAGGCGATTGTGAAAGCGCTGGACTTGCTCGAGGCGGACAACCTTCCCCGCATACCCCAAGATGATAGCCTCGCTAGTCACGCACGCATGCTCACGAAAGATGATGGTCAGATTATTTGGGATGATCCAGCACGTGATATTTGGAATCGCTACCGGGGAGTCTCTGTGTGGCCCAAAAGTTGGACGCTTTGGCAAGGTAAGCCGCTTAAAGTGCTGGAGCTCGAGCTAGGTTCAGAAACCTCCACCCAAGTACCGGGCGAAATTGTTGGCGTGAGTGACGAGGGTATCACCGTCAGCACAGGTAATGGCATCATCCGCTTAACGCAGGTACAACCCAGTGGCAAAGCAGCCATGCACGCCAAAGATTTTGCCAATGGCTATCAGGTTAAGGTGGGTACTCGTTTTGGATAACCCTGCAGCTAATAACCCTATATCTGACAACTCTGTATCTAAACATCACACTCCCAAAGTTGCCATTGTGGGCCGGCCAAACGTAGGCAAGTCCAGCCTCTTTAACCGCTTGGTGGGGCGGCGTGAG
>JBCCOX010000389.1:0-5201 GCA_039025155.1 Deinococcota bacterium
GCTCAATTTAGAAAGTGAACCGGGCAAAGGCACAACCGTGCGCGCGTGCGTGCCGCTACAACTAGAAAGGGCAATGAACTAATGGCAAGCCAGACAACACCCATTACCGTCATGATTGTAGACGATCACGAGCTTGTGCGCGAAGGTATCCGCAGTTTTTTGGACTCACAGGCAGATATTGAGGTACTTGCAGAAGCCAGTGATGGCAGAAACGCCATCCGCTTAGCTGCTGAACACGTACCCGATGTGGTGCTTATGGATTTGATGATGCCGCAGATGGGCGGTGTGGAAGCAACCCGCCAGCTCAAGCAGGTAAGCCCCACCAGCCAAGTGGTGATTTTAACTAGCTACCACGACGACGAGCATATTTTCCCAGCCCTCAGAGCGGGTGCGCGTTCCTACGTGCTCAAAACCTTACGCCCGGCTGAACTGGCGGATGCCGTGCGCCGGGCAGCTAAGGGAGAGGCTGTTTTACATCCGCAGGTAGCAGCTCGGGTCATCCGCGATATGCAAGACCCGCACACCCGTGACCAACTTGACCCACTCACTGAACTCACCGAGCGTGAGTTGCAGGTGCTTAAACTTATTGCCGAAGGTCAAAACAATCAGAGTATTGCAGATGACTTAGGCATTAGTGAGCGCACGGTCAAAGGTCATGTGAGTAATATCTTGGCGAAGTTACACCTAAATGATCGTACGCAGGCGGCTGTACTAGCCTGGCGTGAAGGTGTGATGAAACAATCTTAGACAGGGTTAAACAGGTTCTTTAAGCGCGTCGCGTAAACGTTGGCTGCGGGCGCTTAAATCTTGCAGTTGCTGGCTGATGGCGTCATCGTCGGTGCGGAGGATGTCGCCGCTGGTGGGAACCTCGACCAAGCTGAGCCGAAGCAGTTGCAAGTCGCCAATGAGTTGTTTGTTTTGCTCCACAAAGTCCTCAGCTTTGGCAGTGACCTTATTACGCTCTTCAAGTACACGCCTCGTGCGTGAGGTGCCAATGTCGTTGGCTGCGCTCAAGTACTCTGCTGCTTGTTTGAGGTTCACCAAAATGCGTTTGTGCGCTTCTAGAAGCGTGCCTTTGAAACGGTTGTGGTTGATGCTGCCGCTGGCAAATTTGTCGTCAATAGCGTCGTTGAGGATGTCGAAAGCGTGCTCGAGCGCGTCAATTTGCTGCGCGCCTTGGTCAAGCCCAAGCTCTGCTAGACTCTGTTTAAGCTGCTCGAGAATCGCGTCTTGCTCTTGGTTACTTTGCTGCTGCTGCTTGCTTAGGGCACGTTTAAGGTGAGCCTCGAGCAAATGGTCAAACCGCATGGTGCGTAAATACAACATTCGCGCCAGCCCAACCACCATAAGCCCCAAGCCAGCCGGCAGTAACCAAGCAGGTCTAAATAGCAGGTACAGGGTGCTACTGCCGAGCCCAGCTAGCAATGCACCTAACCCAAGCGTGTCCTGCAAGACGTATTCGTTGACCACGCGCTGGCGCATAGTGCCGTAAGAAAAATTGTGATCGTCGTTCATGATGAAAAGCTGTGTGTATTGTTACTCATAGTTGATTAGTTTGTAAAAGCCATCCTTAATGGCATGATTATCTGATGTTGAGGTGGCATAGATGAAGCGGCGTCGTTCATGTTCGATAGTTTTACAAGAACTCAAAAGACACTGTCCATAACTTGACAATAACGTTTTGAGGTAAACCTATCACAGACGCATCAGGGTTGTTTGCGAGCCACTGGTGCGTGCGATAAGTTTATCAAGTTCCTTGTAACCGTATGCCAATAGATGATAGATCAAATGTCAGCGCGGACAAATCTTAGAACGCTGCGTTGCTGACGGCTAGCGCAAGCGCGTACAGAGTCTTCAGGTGGACAGGTGAGAGGTTGACTACCGCCGTAACCAGTCACTAAAAGGCGATCGGTATCCACGCCGTGCGCGTCCACCAGATAATCAGCAATGGCTTGGGCGCGGGCTTGGGACAGTTGCACGTTGGCACCTGCGTCACCAATGGCGTTGGTATGCCCTTCGATGATGAGGCGGAAGCTCGAGAACGTGTTCAAATCCGCAGCAACTTCATCCAACACTTGTCTGCCCCGATCAGATAGACCCGCCTGCGAGGCTTGAAAACCTATGGGACGCTGTTTAAGTGAACCCACGGGACGTAAAAGCTGCCATTCCTCTGCACTTAACGGCACAAAGTCACGCTGTAAGCCTGCGACGGATGTCGTCACCTGCCCAAATTGTTGATTAGAGAGCGGGCTTGCGTTAAATGCAGCTTCGACAAAACGGCTGTTAGTAAGTCCTGCTGCACCTTCAGGCGGAAGTACAGGCGGGTTGAGTAAGTTGGTAGCGAGGAAGGTGCGCTCGAGGTAGTGAGTGGTTTCAATGGCATCAAAACGGCGCACACCAAGTTGTGTATCTGCCAAGCCGTACCAGCGAATGGCGTTGTCCTCGAGCACTTGGTAGTCAATGCCAGCCAGCATATCTCGGGCTTCGTCTCTGCTAATGGTGGTATCAAACTGCTCACCAAAGTTGATGATGTCCTCAACGAGCAGTTCGGTGTTAGCGGAATATAGCTCGAGCGTCTCAAAAAAAGCATCTGCCAAAGCTTGGACGGCTTCTGGGTTGCGCTGGGCAAAACTGCGGCTGACTAGTAACACGTCCACGATGAGGTTAGTGGTGTCTTCTGTACCGAGTAAGCGCACGATATTGCTACTGCGTAAACTCTCGGTGATGTCCGGTTGCCACAACACGGCGATGTCAGCTTGACCACGCTGAAGTTTGGTGAGGGCTTCGCTCGAGCCATTGGTTTGTACATACCACGCAGTTGGAATCTCTAAGCCAAAGGCATGGTCGGCCGCGTTCACCAGCGTCCAACTAGGGGAGTCTGGTGTCACGGCAACGCGCAAGGTTTGCCCGTTTTGCACGGCGGTCTTCAAGTCCTCGAGGCTGCTAATACCGCTGCTTTGATTGGCCACAATGGCATCGCTCCCTTTGGACTCGCTCATCACCAAGACTTCAACGGCGTCCCAGTTAGGTGCGCCAACTTGCAGATACGCACCCTTGGTAAACACAGCTAGGTCGAGGTCGCCATCACTTAACGCTTGATAGCGGGCGCTGTAGTTGGCACCATCGTCCACACATTCAAGCGCGTAGCCGCGTTGTCGCATGGCGGCCCGGTTGCTTCGTCCGAGTAGGGCTGCATAGCCAAAATAGTTGTCACAGCCGACCCGAATTTGAGTGAGGCCACCGGCGTCGCTGCCGCGCAAGCGGTTAAGTTGTTGCATAAGTGGTTCGGTAAAGGCGTACACCAGCGCGCCAATAATAAATAGCGCAAATAAGCTGATGAGTAGGCGGGTAGATGTTTTCATGCTGCTCTAATTTTCTCCAAAGGTGCTGTCACCGGGGCTAAAGGTTTGGGCTTCAACAACCACGTTGCTAATAGCTTCTTGTAAGGCATTTGCATCTTGGGCTGAGGTGTACAAGGTACGCCCCGGTTGGTTGAGGATGTGGCGTTCATCTATCTGAAAGCCGATGGTCTGAAACACAATGGGTGATACGGGTGGGCGAGTTGTCGGTAGCATCCTGTTCATGGTGCTCATAAGTGCATCTGCGTCGGTGGCTTCGCCGTCGGTAATAATAAGTAGGGTGTAATGACTGCCAGACGTGCTTTGGCGGCGGGCTTGTTGCTCGAGGCGGTCAATACCTACCTCAATCGCTTGTCCTAAGGGGGTATTCCCACCTGCCCGCACGCTTTGTAAGTCACGGTTAAAGGTATCCCGATTTTGCTGGCCACGCCCCAACTCACTGACGACGCGAATGCCATTTTCACTAAACACAATTAAGCCGAGGTTATCCGTGTCGGGAATTTCAGTCGTGAGGATGCTCACAGCTTCTTTAGCATCGCGGAGTTTACTGCCTTCCATACTGCCAGAACCGTCAAAAATGACCATGTAGTTGCCAGCGGTCATGTCCTCAGCAAGTCCTATGCTGCCACTAGGATCAACGGGCGGCCAGTCACCGACGAGGCCGCGCACAAGTTGCTGATTGGGCGTTGTACGAAGCGGATCAGGCCGACGGTTACCCGAAAAATTTGGTAACACCCTTGGCAATACAAAAATCACCACGGCCAAAATCACCAGTAGAGGTACATTTTTTTTCATCACATATCCTCTTGTTTTAAGCTGCTTGCTCGAGGCTGGCACATTGCCAAAGCTGAGCTAAGTGTGGCTGAGTTGAGTGTGGCCAAGTTAAGTGAGGTGGTCAGATGATGCTCCACCGGGTCATGTCGTGTTGATTGAGGTTGGCTAGCTGTGAGGTCATCAGGTGCAAAATTGCTAGCTGAGAAAGCATCCCATGTTGTAGGTTGCGAGGTTATCAGTTGGGAAGCCATCAGTTGAGAAGCCATCAGTTGAGAAGCCATCAGTTGCGGGGTCATCAGTTGCGAGGTCATCAGTTAAGCGGCACAAACTCGGTGTCTTCAACTTGAATGTTGGTGACACAAAAACTTACATTGCGGTCAGCGTTCCAGTCAGCTTCGGTGGCAGCAGGTACGGGGATGCCAGTTTCGTCGCGGCCGCGCCGTGGGTTTTCGATGCCGTGACCAATAATCACAAACTGGTCGGGGCGAAAACTAGCCAGCGCAAGTTGCTCTGCCCGTAAGCTGAGGCTTTGTTGGACGCTTTCGGCCCGCGCCCGGCTATCTGCTCGAGCTTGCTGCTGAATGCGGGTGAGGGTTGGTTGGTCAGCACCTTCGCGGTAGAGGCGTACAAAACGGTTAACAGACATGTTGCCTTCGATGGTAAACAGCACGTTGGGGAAGATAGACGCTTGCCGAATGGCGCGGTCAAAGTCGGTGATGTACTGTTCAATCGGAAACGTGGTTTGCTCGGGTGCAAACAAAATGGCAAAACAAAATAGCCTACTTTCGTCTAGCGTGCCTGCTTGGTCGCGTTGCAAGACGGCGGCCTCGGCTCTGGCGGCATCAATTTGGGGTAAGGTTGTGCCTTCAATCGCTAGCAGAACAGGATCGAACGTGCTGTAGTCCCAGTTAGCTTGCTCGAGCACAAACGGCGCACTACTACTCAGCAGTCCCAACTCGCGCAACAGCGCTTGCCCGCGAATGGCCATCTGCTCAAAGCCCGTGGGACTAGTTG
This sequence comes from Deinococcota bacterium, assembly GCA_039025155.1. Taxonomy (GTDB): domain Bacteria; phylum Deinococcota; class Deinococci; order Deinococcales; family Trueperaceae; genus JBCCBI01. The sequence continues at coordinate 5,148 of JBCCOX010000389.1, forward strand.
CCTCGGTAAAAAAGCTCACGTTACCGGGCATACCGACAATCTCAGCATCGCCAA
>JBCCOX010000390.1:0-5200 GCA_039025155.1 Deinococcota bacterium
CAGCTAGATGCCCTTTATAGTGCTGACGAACGCCGCTACCGCGACCTCACCCGTGAGCTTATTGCTAGTGAAGTCTTGCCTCACGTTGGACAGTGGTGGGATGATGGCATCTTTCCCAGTGACTTCCCCAAAAAATGTGGTGAGTTGGGCCTACTTGGCATGACGTTAAGCCCTGACCAAGGTGGTGCGGGCGCGTCTTACACTGCCTACGGGCTGGTCAATCAAGAAGTGGAGTACGGCGATTCAGGCTTGCGATCGTTTACTAGCGTGCAGTCTAGTTTAGTCTTAGATCCTATTGCGCGTTACGGCACGGAGGCCGTCAAAAAACGCTGGCTCACGCCGCTCATTCAAGGTGATGCTGTGGGTTGTTTTAGCCTCACCGAACCCCACGGTGGCAGTGACCCGGTGAACATGAAGGTAACTGCTAGGCGCGTTGGCAATGATTACGTGCTGTCCGGTCATAAACGCTGGGCAACTAACGCGGTTATTGCAGATGTGGCAATCGTTTGGGCAATTAACGAAGAAACTGGCAAAGTGGCTGGTTTTGTGATTCCTACCGATACGGCTAGCATGGAAATTATTGGTATTAACAACAAAGCGTCTATGCGGGTGTCTGTGAGCGCGGAAATTAAACTACATGATGTTGTTGTGCCAGCAAGTAATAAGCTCGAGGTTGACGGCTTACGCGGCCCGTTAAGTTGTTTAAATGGTGCGCGATTTGGAATTGCTTTTGGGGTTGTGGGTGCTGGGCAAGCGTGTTTTGATGAGGCAAGGGGCTACGTTGCTGACCGCCACATCTTCGGTGAACCTTTGGCTGCTAAACAACTCGTCCAGGCTGACCTCGCAGATATGCTTGCCGACCTCACCAAAGCAGGCTTACTTGCCCATCATTTAGGACGGCTTAAAGATGAGGGCAAAGCTACGCCAGCCCACATTAGCCTTGGCAAACGGGATAATACGCGCACAGCAGTGAGGGTCTCGAGAGCTGCCAGAGACATGCTTGGTGGCAACGGCATTTTAACTGATTACGCGGCCATGCGTCACATGACAAACCTAGAAAGTGTGAGTACTTATGAAGGCAGTGACAGTGTGCATACGCTACTTCTTGGGCGAGAGATTACTGGTATCAACGCATTTTAATGACCTCACAAAGTTTACTGTGAGCTTCTAAAGTTTGATGTTGCGTGCCTCAAGTTTTATCGAGGTACAACGCCTCACAAAGTATTACTGATAGGCTAGGGCTCAACGACTTTAGGAAAGTCTGAGCATAATGCGGATGTCTCGAGCTGCCCTCCGTGGTCGTAAAAACTCATCTCACCAGCTTCACTACAAAACCAGACCTCTTGTGCGCCTTTGGCGAGATAGAGGTCTTTTTTTATCATCATTTCTGCATTACTGTTACTTGGTGAGATTACCTCCACACAAATTTCTGGCGCACGGGTATAAGGTGTTTCTAGACCGTGCTTTTCAAAGAAACGAGTTGACCCCCATACGACATCAGCGACTTTAACGTTCTTAGACGTGTTGATGCTCATTTCTGTATAAGATTTGCCATTAGGGAGGTGTACTCTAAGGAGCAGCGCTATAGCCATTTGCAGTCCGCTGTGACGGTTGGATGCAGGGCTCATCTCAATATTTCCCCATTCGTTCAGCTCAATTTTGTATGGTAGGTCAGCGAGTGTAGGATCAGAAATGACTTGTTGCCAGTCCATGACGGCTCCTTTCTTTGTCTATAATCTTAGTGTAAGTCATAAGGATGTTAGATGTTAGACGTAGTTTGTGGATTCTCAAGCTAACTATATACAATGACACGATCAACTTAATACCTGTAACGTATCAGGTATCATAAGTCAAGTGCTATGATTCAAAGTTTCCGCCATAAAGGATTACGCCGCTATTTTGAGACCGGCTCAACTTCCAAGATTCAGCCTAATCATGCTCGCAAGCTTAAGCTGATTTTGACTTTGCTTAGCACTGCCAAGCAGCTTAACGATATGAATTTTCCTGGTTCAGATTTTCATGCGCTTAAAGGGGAGTTTGCTGACTTTCATGCTGTAAGTGTCAGCGGTAACTGGCGTGTTGTCTTTCGCTTTGAGGACGGAGATGCGTTTGATGTTGATTACCTTGATTACCACTGAAGGAGATGATGACCGTGATGCACGACCCTGCTCATCCTGGTGAGGTTCTAAAAGAGCTTTATTTGGAACCTTTGGGATTAACCGTGACAGAAGCAGCAACGAAGCTCGGGGTTGCCCGTAAAACACTTTCACAACTAGTAAATGCACGCGCTGGCGTAAGTCCTGAGATGGCATTACGGCTTGCTAAAGCATTTAACACGACGCCTGAGAGTTGGCTTAATATGCAGACAAATTATGATCTGTGGCAGGTGCAGCAAGGGCTTGACATATCTAATGTTGAGGTGCTGCGACCAACAGCTTATTAGATGTATCAAACGTCATGATTATCTTGACTTTACTAGTAGTATAAGAGCCTCGAGTAACTTATTCAACATCTTTCAAAAGCTCAGCAAGTAACTCATCATCGTGCTCTCCCAAACGTGGTGGATGGCGGTACATAGGTGTTGGTTGGCCGTCAAGTTTGAGGCCGGAAGATACTAGGTTGACTTGCCCGAGGCTAGGGTGTGTGACCTCTTGTACCATTGACTGAGCACCTGCTTGCGCACTACTTAGTGCATCATCAACAGTAGCAACAGGCGCAGCAGGAATACTGGCTTTGCTGAGTGCCTCGAGCCACACCTTCTGTGACCTTCTCTTAATAATGTCACTAATCTGCGGAATAAGCTCATCACGATGAATGACCCTCGCAGCATTCGTCTTAAACCGTGCATCATCTGCCCAGTCAGGTTTATTTAAGAGCTTTGCAAAACCTGCAAACTGCCCGTCATTCCCAACAGCGATGGCAATAGGTTTATCTGCTGTGTTAAATGTTTGGTAAGGGACGATGTTTGGATGTGCATTACCTAAACGTGGTGGTGTGACCTTGCCGATGAGTGCGTTACTGGCAATGTTAATGAGCCCAGCTAGGCCAGCCTCAAACAAGGATGTTTCTACCTGCCGAATACGTCCAGTTTGGGCGCGTTCATAAAGTGCTGCCATAATCCCGTAGGCTGCGTTAAGTCCTGCCAGTACGTCCACCATTGCCACACCTATTTTGTGCGGTTCACCGTCAGTTGGGCCGGTGATGCTCATAAGCCCGGTAGCAGCTTGGGCAAGGAGGTCATATCCTGGCTCATTGGCTAAGGGGCCACTACTCCCATAGCTACTGATAGCAGCGTAAATGAGTTGCGGGTTGATGGCTTTAGCGCTGTCAACATCAAGACCCAAATTGCTAACCGTATCTGCCTGAAAATTATGAACAAGTACGTCAGCTTTACGGATGAGTGTCCGCGCTAGCGCCTTGCCCTGCTTGGTTTTGAGATCAAGGCGTAGTGAGCGTTTGTTACGGTTGATGCTTAAAAAGTAGGCACTCTCTTGGTAGGTTTCTGAGGTCTCATCAGCCGACGATGCATAGGGTGGCCCCCAGGCGCGGGTGTCATCGCCACGCATGGGGTGTTCAACTTTGATGACATCTGCACCCATGTCAGCAAGGAGCATGGTGCAGTAGGGACCGGCAACGACCCTCGAAAAATCGGCCACGCAAATGCCGTGCAAAGGTAGGTCATGAGATGGTGATGACGAGCTTGACGACAGGGACATAGCTCAGTGTGTCATGACCAACTTGGTGTGACAAACATTTTCATTGTGGTAGAGGTCGTGACGTGCTGAAACGGTGAGCCCCAATCTTGTTCTCTAAGACAGGTTCATCATCAAGTAAGACGTTGAGGATAACTTTGTTGATGTTGCTCGAGCTCGTAAGTTGCAACTTCACCATGTCCTTAATCTTAAAGCGGTAGGGCTAGCCACCGTTCAAGTGAGCGTAACCCAACGCCTCTCTCTGTGTGATTGCACAATGGCATCGACGATCTGTTGGCTTTTAGCACCATCAAAAAAGGTGCACTCGGCAGCTGTATCGTCAAGAATTTCATCACTAAAATGTTTTACTAAATTGCGGTAATACAGTTCAGCCCAAGGTGTGTGGAGGGTAGTTCCGGGTGGAAACGCACTGTTGGGAAGCTCAACGGGTCGAAACTCAACACTATCTGCACTGGCGAAGTGAAGGGTCTCAGCTATGCCAACTTCATCGACTAAACGGGCTACCGCAGCAGCCTTGGAACCGTAGACGCGCAACTCCACGCCGGGGTAGTTACCTACGGCGACAATAGAGGTTTGCAGCATGCCCTGTGCGCCTGAAGCAAACTCTACGAGTGCTACTGTACCATCGTCAACAGCGAGGGTTTGCATACCCTCGTAACCGCGTATCATGCGCTTGGGAACGTAACTATGCATTGAACCGATAACATGTTCAAACTCGCCAGCACACCAGCGCATGAGGTCGATTAAGTGCGAACCGTAGCCGACGATAGACTGCGGGATAAGTTGCGTGCGGTCAGCGTCTGCGGGAACTTGGCGGAGTGGGTAAGTCGGGTCGAGAAACTGAGAGTTTTGCTCGAGCCCGTGCACATGAAAAATCTCACCTAGTGTACCGTCATCTATCCAGCGTTTAAGCTGTCGAACAGCCGGTGAATAACGGAAGGTAAACCCCAATTTAGTACGTACATTACGTTGCTTGGCCGCCGCAGCCAGATTAAACGCATCTGCTGCCCGGCGCGCTAGTGGTTTTTCACAGAGGACGTGTTTACCGGCTTCAATGACAGCTTGGCTTAAGGGTAAATGGGTATCGGTTGGTGTGCAGACGTCCACCATGTGGATGTCCGACCGGGCGAGTAAGTCGTTGTGATCGCTGTACACATGAGGAATGTTGAAACGTTGTGCCAGTGCCCGGGCCCGCTCAACCACCGGGTCACAAATAGCGACAACGCGGACGCGGTCGTAAGCAGCATAGCTCGGTAAGTGGGCTTTTTCGGCCCAGGCGTGCGCGCCTAAAACACCTACCCCTAAACGCGCGTCTGTATTCGTGTCTGTATTCATGGTAGCGCCTTACCGAGTTCATGAACATAAGCTTCCAGTTCATCATAGTTGTGAAACCCGAGTTGACGAGTACCAGCTTCAATCTCGTAGATCATCTCACACATTTTTTGATTTAGGCGGGCGTCCACCCCAGCTTGCTGACCGTAGTCGAC
>JBCCOX010000391.1:0-5195 GCA_039025155.1 Deinococcota bacterium
ACCGAGGGCAGCAAGGAGTAATGGCGTGCTGAACGCAAGTGCACGCGCCGTGGTGCTAATGAGCCAACTATCCAGTTCCATGTTCGCTCCTTACGGGTTGGGGTGAGGTGGGCGTTGCAGATGTCGTCGCTGTTTGTGGTGATGTTGTTAGTGCCTTATGTGAGGAAGCCTCAGCCTGTTTTTGATAACGCAGTCGGTAGGTGATAAGTGGCTCGCTACAAATAAGGAAAAACAAAATAAGTCCGCTGATGACATCGATAATTTGAAAGGGGAGGCGTAACGTGACTTTAATGATGTCCCCGGCGGCAAATACAAACCCTAAAAAAAGCGCACTGATGATGGTAGCAAGTGGGTTGCCCCTTGCCAAGAGCGCTACAATGATGGCAGTATAGCCGTAGCCCAAAGCGACATCGTAAGGGCCTACCAAACGGCCGTGGATGCCTGCAACCTCACCCACACCTGCTAGTCCGGCAGCACCACCCGCAATGCAGACGAGCACGAGGGTCGTTCGCAAAAAGTTAACGCCACTGTAGTGAGCGGCTTCGGGACTTGCGCCCATCATGCGGATTTCAAAGCCTAACTTGCTGCGGGCAAGTAAGACGGTTACCAAAACAGCAAGTAACACACCCAAAATAAGCGTTGGATAGTGAAAACGGGTGCCGACAATGGTGGGTAAACGGGCGATGCTTTCAAAGCGGTCCGTATAGGCAAACCCGCGCATACTCTCACCTTTCCATGGACCGTTGATGAGCCACTGGACAATGTAAAACGCAATGTAGTTCATCATGAGCGTGGTGATGATTTCGTTGACGCCAAGCTTGACCTTGAGTAGGGCGGGTAGTAAGCCCCAAAGTGCGCCTGCTAGACCACCTGCTAGAAACATGGCGGGGATGAGTAGAGGCGCTGGTAGAGGAACAAACAGGGCAACGCCAGATGCAGCTACTGCCCCTGCGAGTAGTTGCCCCTCAGCACCAATGTTCCAGAACTTGGCACGAAACGCAAGCACCAAGCCGACGCCACACAGTAGTAGTGGAATCATCCGCCGAAGGACTTCAGAAAAACTGCGGAAATCTGCAAATAGTGCGCTTAAAATCATTTGGTAAGCAGTAAATGGCGGTGTGCCGTAGGCCCAAAAGATAAGTCCAGTGACGACAAGGGCGGCAGACACGGCAAGGAGTAACGTGCCGACCACCAGCCAACTGGAAACCTTATCGCGTTTTTCAACGCGCCAGCGGGGAGTAGACTCAACTTGACTCATGCGGCAACTCCATCTGCTTGGCTAGTACCTTCTATGCGCCCAGCCATAAGTAAGCCAAGGCTTTCGCGGTTGGCGCTAGTCGCACTCACAATGTCCATCAACTTGCCTGCAAACAACACCGCGATGCGGTCACAAAGGTGAAATAGCTCGTCGAGGTCTTCAGACACGAGCAAGATGCCCGCACCGCGTTCGCGTTGCTCGAGCAATCGCTCATGCGTAAGTTGCGCTGCGCTTACATCTAGTCCATAAGTAGGGTGAGCTGCCACAATCACCTTGGGTTGCCCAGAAAGCTCACGGGCGAGAATCAATTTTTGCACGTTACCGCCAGACAGTAAACGGGTAGGTGTGCGCTGTGAAGGTGTGGACACATCGTAATCATGAATGGATGCTTTGGCGAAAGTGTCAACCTCAGTGTGTTTGAGCCATTGACCTTGAGAAAAAGGTGAGTAGCGGTATTGCCTGAGGATGAGGTTTTCTTCAACTGCAAAATCTGGCACAACGCCCGTGTGGTTGCGGTCCTCGGGGATGTGGGCAATGCCAGCTTCAAACAAGTCCCGGGCACCATATTGCTGAACCGGGACGCCCTCGAGCAACACTCTGCCACTCCGTGCATGGACGAGTCCGGTTAGCACTTGAGTGAGTTCGCTTTGCCCATTACCAGCTACGCCAGCCACGCCTAGAATCTCACCTTTGTGGAGTTTGAAAGAAATGTCTTTGAGGGCAAGGACACTGCGGTTGCCCATGACACTCACGTTGTCTAGCTCGAGCACCACCTCAGCTTGCTCTAATTCCCGCACATCTTTGGGCGCAACATGTGCTTCGTGAAAAGTGCGCCCCATCATCAACTTGGCAAGTTCGCTGGGATTGGTGTCTGTTTTTGCTTTATGCCCCACCACCGCACCTTTACGCAATACGGTGATGGTGTCGGCAATGTCCATTACTTCATCCAGCTTGTGGGAGATAAAAATGATGGATTTATGCTCGAGCTGCATCTGCCGCACAACTTTAAAGAGTTTGTCGGCTTCTTGCGGCGTAAGCACGCTAGTGGGTTCATCCAAAATGAGCAAGTCTGCGCCGCGCACTAGGGCTTTGAGAATTTCCACCCGCTGCTGCTCGCCCGCTGAGAGTTGCCAAATGTTCGCGTCTGGGTCAACATCTAGCTCGTAGTGACTTGCTAACTCACGAATCTGTCCGCGCAGTTTGCGAGTGGGGAAAAATAGCGGCGTACTCGGTAAACCCAAGGCGATATTTTCCACCACGCTGTGGCGGCGCGCTAGCGTAAAGTGCTGCGCGACTAGCCCAATACCCGCGTTCATAGCGTCCCGTGGGGACTTAAAGTGAACCGGCTGACCTGAAACCAGCATTTCACCGTCATCGGGTGCATAGAGCCCATAGAGAATGTTCATCAAGGTGGTTTTGCCCGCGCCGTTTTCACCAAGAAGCGCGTGAACCTCGCCGGGCATGACCTGTAAATCCACGTGGTCATTAGCCAGCACGCCTGGAAAGCGTTTGCTGATGGCACGCATCTCGAGCCTCGGTTGTTTTCCTAAAATCTCAGAAGGTTCTGGTGGAGATGTTGCGGTAGTGTCTGGCGAGTTTGCCTCTTGCATCATGTTTCACTATACCGATAGGATGGATGAGCTGCAATGGTTATTGCATGATGGTGGGTAAAGCTATGCATAAACATGCGCCTTAGCATTGTAGAATCGTCTACACCTTTTACAGATAAGGCTATTAGTTACTGTGAGAGACTTGATTCTGAACTTCCTTGCGAAATCTGAGTCCCCTAGTGTTGATTCGTCAGTGAGATGACCTTAGGGACAAAATCATCGTTAAAACGTGATGCTAACGTGGTATCGCTCTACAAATCTTGATGTGTACAATTTAGGTTGTGTTGCAAAGAATTACAAAGAATGATAGTGAATCATAGTAACTTACGGTGAATTACAGTGTTGGGAGTACACCTTAACATTGAATCAAAGGGAGATTATTAAATGACACGTCTTCATGATGCGGTGCTCGAGCGTGAATGGTTGCCGGTGGCTGCCTGCGCAGAAATTGACACGACACCCAAACAAGTTATGGTCATGGGGGAGCAAGTGGCCCTATTTCGGTTGGACGGGCAGATACATGCATTTAGAGACTTGTGCATTCACCGGGGGACAGCACTTTCGCTGGGACGAATTGAGGAAGGTACTTTGGTGTGTCCCTATCACGGGTGGCGCTACGACATGAGCGGGCAGTGCGTGCGCATTCCCGCGCAACCCCCTGAACAGTCAATTCCCACCAAAGCAAAAGCTACGGTTTACGCTGCTAAAGAAGCTCACGGCCTCGTCTGGGTAAACCTATTTGCAGAAGATCCCAGTCCGCTGGCACCCTTTCCAGAAGCGAGTGACGATAGCTTTCACAGTATTCTTTGTGGTCCCTATGAAGTGGGTGCAGAAGCGCCGAGGGTCATCGAAAACTTTTTGGATGTGTCGCACCTTATGTGGGTGCATGAAGGCTTACTCGGTGAACCATCACATGCAGAAATTCCCGACTACCGCGTGCATAACCAGGGTGCGTGCTTGGAAACCGATCCTATCGATATCTTGCAACCCGATCCAGATGGGCGCGGCAAGGTTGTCACTAACCGCTACGTCTACAGCATTTTGCGACCCATGTGCGTGCGCTTTCGCAAAACTGATCCAGAAACAAGTGAGGTCTTTTCGATGCTCCTAGCCACCTTGCCTGTGAGTGAACGGCGTACCAAAGCGTTCATCGTATTGTCCAGAAACTACGGCTTTGATCTAGTCGATGACCAGTTCAGGCAGTTTCAAGACAAAGTGTTCAGCCAAGACGAAAGCATTCTGGTAAGCCAGCGGCCAGAGGAATTGCCCCTGGATTTGCAGGTTGAATTGCACTTAAAATCTGACCGTTTAGCGATTGCATACAGGCAGTATCTCGAGCAGGCTGGAGTTACTGTTGGTGTTGCCTGATGGCTTGAGAGTCATCCGTAAGCTTTGTTAGGAGGATGGGGGAGAAAAGTATCAGTGTAGAAGGTAGTTACTCGAGGTTGGTAGATGAGATGCCACCGCCAGCGAGGGATTGATGTTCAGAGATACTGTCTCTAGCTCAGGGCTATTCAACGGCATGATACGCCCGGCTCAGGCTGTCGTTCGACGAGATGCTATCAGGACTGTCATTCGACGAGATACTACCTCCGGCTCAAGACTGTCGAATATTAAGGTCAATCACCGAGGCGCGGCGGGGAAGTTTGAGGACGCCAACGACTTGACTGGCGACATCTTCCGGTTGAATAAGTGGCTCTGGGGCGTAGGTTTTACCTTCTTGGTCGTACACCGTTTGCTGCATGGGTGTTGCGGTGCGGCCAGGGTAGACGCTGAGGACGCGAACGTTATCAAGCTCAGCACGCAAACTATCTGCTAACGCTTTTAAGGCAAACTTGCTCATGGCGTATTGCCCCCACCCTGCGTTAGCACGAAGGCCCGCGCCAGAATTGATAAAGACAATGTGTCCCGAGGATGCCTCGAGCTGATTCAGTAAACCCTTCGTCAGTAAATAGGGCGCGCGAACATTGATGTTGTAGTGCCAGTCGAGGGTGTCGATGCTCGAGTCAGCCAGCTTGCCAAGCTCAACGACACCCGCACTGTGAATCAACATGTCAATTGTTGCGTCGTGCTGAGCATGACAAAAAGCTGTTACTTCAGCATCATCAGTTAGGTCAAATGCATGAACTTGTACGGTGATGACACCATTTACGTCTGTTTGAATGTGTTCACGAACGCGCTCTAACTTGCTAGCATCACGCCCGAGTAAGTGTAAGTGAACACCTTCATGTGCAAGTGCGGCGGCTAGGGTTGTGCCAATGCCACTACTTGCGCCTGTGATGACGGCGTGTGTACCTGTAAGATTCATATACGCTACTGTAGCCTGC
>JBCCOX010000392.1:0-5173 GCA_039025155.1 Deinococcota bacterium
ATTTTTAATAATGGCACCGTCACTGTGATAAACAGCTTAGTAGTTGGTAATCGCGCAGTTGGTGGTGTCTTTGGTGGCGGTGGGATCCACAGCGATGATAATGTCACCGCTATCAACAGTACGGTTACGGGTAACGAGGCGGCCTCCGGCAGCAGCGGGATTACTAGCTTTGACACCGTCACCCTCAGCAACAGTTTGGTGCTAGGCAACACCCCACCTGCTAGTCCACAAATCGGTCCCCTGAGAGCCCCTATTCTCAACAACAGCGCCTATGGCTTTGGTATAGGTGAATCTACCGGAGATGCCTTCGTAGGTCTCACTGTTACAGATGTGTTTATAGCACCTGTAGCTGTCGCTGCTCTTCTGGGCGACTACCGTCTTGCTGTGGGTTCCCCTGCCATTGACGCTGGTAACAATGCTGACGCTGCTGGTATTACGACTGATTTAGATGGTAACGCGCGTATTCAAGGGGCGGCTGTGGATATGGGTGCGTATGAGTCTGTGCCTGCTAGTGCTGATTCGGGTGTCATCAATCCTAACCAAGACATCCAGATTAGAAATGGCAATAGTACTTCTGCTGAGGTGATTACCTCTAATGGATTTGAAGTCTTGTCTTACGGTCCTTTTAACCGTGGTAGTGATGTTGTGCTTGAGTATCTAGTTAGAAACCCCGGCGCACAAGTATTGGAACTAGGCGAACTTGGCTTACCAAGTTTCTTATCCGTTTTTGGAGACGCCTTACCTGAAAGTTTGGGCAGCTTTGAAAGTGCCTTATTACAAGTTAGTGTGGATACGGGGGCAGCAGGTACGTTCGCAGGACAAGTTAGCCTTGCTAGCAATGACCCAGATGCGAATGAAAACCCATTTACATTTAACTTAATTGTTAGGATAGGCAACACTCCGGCGCATGCTCTCTACGTCTTATCAGGTATTGACCTAGACGACACCACCATCACCCCAAACCAACAGAATGTCCCTGTTTACAGTGCCTACCTCATCACCCCAGAAGGTTCAGCCGATGTCACCATCAACTCCCTGACCTTAAACACAGAGGACATTCCTGCTTTGACAGACGTAAGCTCACTAACCCTCCTCATTGATGGTGGGACTAGAGGTATTCAAGATAATCGCGACGTTGTTCTTGCAACTCTCAATAACCCAAGCTCCAATACCATCACGTTTGAGTTTGATGAACGGACGTTGCAGCCTAATTTGCCATTGTGGGTTTTGGTAGTGGCAGACTTTTAAATATGAGTGTTTCCCAAGGTATCAAAACATTTACAGGTACAAGCGCCGTAGGCCAAGCAGAAGCGGCTGAAGACGCTGAACAACGCACAAATGAATGGCTCGAGTCCAACAAGCTAAGGCCAGAGATCATCATCATGTCTTCCTCGTCTACGGCTGCCATGCGCACACCTGAAGACAGTACGTCCTACTTGGAGTTTGCCCATACCATCACCATTGTCTACAAGTTGACGGTTGATAGCGGGCGGCGAGCGCCTGAGCTAGCTCAAGATACTGGACGGCAAGCGTCTAAGTCAATCTCGGTCAAGTCACCTAAACGCTAACTTGTATAACCTCTGACGCAAAGCATCCTATCCTGCTTCGTATTGGTGGCAGGATATTTTAGAGTGTTGAGGCGTTGTGTGTTGAAGGTCTCGTGCTCGAGCAAATTCTCTTCTCATACGAAATCCGCTTATATCCCGAATAATGCCTAAAGGCATCATCTCGTCCAGCGCGGATTTCGTAGTGTATCTTACCTGCTCCGGCAGGGGTTGATTCCTTCGGGAATCAACCGGATTTGGTATCAGGACTCAACTTCTTCAATTTGGTGAGGCGTTTTTGCATATATCCCAATGTGGATGAGTCCCTCGAGCAGTAACATAAGTTCTAAATTTAGTACGGCATTACCCTTTAAGTTGCTCAGCTATAGTTGCTACTTTTTCATCATTCCCAAGATCGGGTACGCGGTAGCGTTCATCTGCAAGAGGTAGCGCAGGGGACTGCGGGGTCTGCTCAGCTTGGGCAATCACAATTGCCTCGAGGTTGGCAATACGTTGCTCGTAGTATTGGCGTTGCTGCTCAACGGCATCTTTGAGGCTTGCCACATCAGCCGTCAATTCGTCAACCGCAGGTCCTGCTTGATGCCCTTGTAGTTTAATAATCCTTTCAAACGACTTAGACAAGATATTGATAATAGGAATCGAAAGTGCAGTGAGGGGTATTAAAACCCAAATCCAATCTTCCATGTAAACTCCTAGCGAGCATCAATTCTATGGATAGATGCCCTGAGATATGTGTCTATCATAGCTATTTTCGTGCTTGGAGGCTATGTCAGTGGTAGTCGAAACAGCTTGACAAGCTAAATGTAGGGCACGGTAATAAATAGATACGTTACCGTGCCCAAAGTTAACCCTCAAAATGCTGAGAGACACCCACTACCAAAACGAACTAACCCAACTGTGCCAAACTTGCTTCAATGCCAGCAAGTAGCCCTTTGGCTTCTTCCAAACGCCGTTTTTCTTCGGCCACAACCTCGGCGGGCGCGTTATCTACAAATTTAGCATTGCCCAGTTTTTTCTCACTTTTGGCAATGTCTTTTTGCAAACTGGCGAGGCGTTTTTGTTGGCGGGCCTGCCAAGCGTCTATGTCGATGAGTCCCTCGAGAGGCAACGTCAATTCTAAGTCTGGCACGATCTGTGAAAGGGATGCGCCTTCAACCTCAGTTTGTAATTTTACGCGCGCTAGACTCTCCAGTACGGCTGTATTGTCATCAATCACTTGCTTAGCACTCCCGCCAATCATGAGCGGAATTTCTTGATTGGGCGCGATGTTAGCCTCGGTTCGTAAATTGCGCGAAGCAGTGACGGCATCTTGCAAGTTTTTGAAGTGCTGCTCAGCGTTTGCATTGATGAGCGTGTCGTCAATTTCAGGGTAGGTTGCCCAGCCAAGTTGTGTTTCAAACCCAAAGGCTTCGTACAGCTCGCTGGTAATAAACGGAATAAGCGGATGTAAAAGTTTGAGGATATCCGTAAACACGCCCCCTAGTACAGCTTTGGTGCTGGCGCTACCCTCTCGTAGTGCTGGTTTAGCTGCCTCTAAATACCAATCACAAAACTCTGACCAGACAAAGTCGTAGAGGCGGCGGTTGGCTGCGCCGATGTCGTAAGCATCGAGCAAGTCGGTCACATCTGCAACTGCACGCTGCAAGCGGCTTAGTATCCAGCGGTCGGGCAGAGTTTCTGGTTGTACATCAGTATTCAGATTTATGCCGTCATCTAAGTACATCATGGCAAAGCGAGCAGCATTCCAGAGTTTGTTGTTGAAGTTGCGCCCCATCTCCACGCGGCGGCTGTCCCAGCGGATGTCTTGCCCGCCGGTACTCGCGTAGGTCATGGCAAACCGGAGGGCGTCGGCACCAAATTCTGCAATGACCTCGAGCGGATCCACCCCGTTACCTTTGGACTTGCTCATTTTTTGCCCGTGTTCGTCCAACACAAGCCCGTGTAAGAGCACATCGCTAAAGGGTTTTTCACCTGTAAATTGATACCCGGCCATCTCCATACGCGCCACCCAGAAAAAGATGATGTCGTAGCCGGTGACTAAAACAGAGGTTGGATAGAACTTTTTGAAATAGGGGTCGTCGCTGTTGGGCCAGCCTAATGTTGAGAACGGCCACAGGTTAGAACTAAACCAGGTGTCAAATACGTCCGGGTCTTGGGTGAGTTCTAAGTGGGCGTAGCGCGGGTCGTCGTCACAGTCCAGGTCGGGGTTGTCCATGTCTGGCACGTAGATGTTGCCTTCTTGGTCGTACCAAGCGGGAATTTGATGCCCCCACCAGAGTTGCCGGGATACGTTCCAGTGCCGCAAGTTGGCGAGCCAGTCGCGGTTCACTTTGTTGTAGCGCTCGGGGTGGACGGTGATGTCGCCAGTGTCGAGTCCCTCGAGCACCCGCTGGGCAATAGCATCGGTATTGATAAACCACTGCTCACTCAAAATGGGTTCAACAGGCTCTTTGGTGCGCTGCGACAGACCAAGTGGCACGGTGTAGTCTTGTGTGTTAACGAGCGTGCCTTCCTCAGCTAAAGCAGCTTCAACAACATCACGTGCTTCAAAGCGGTCAAGCCCTTGAAACTGCGCTGGCACTAAATCGCTAGTGAGTTTGGCGTTTAGGTCAATGACGCTTGGTCGTGCTAAGTTGTGGCGCTCGCCAATCTCAAAGTCGGTTGGGTCATGAGCGGGCGTAATTTTAAGTGCGCCCGTGCCAAAGTCCATTTCCACCGCTTCATCGGTAATAATCGGAATAAACCTGTCAGTCAGCGGAATGCGCACTTGCTTACCGACAAAGTCACGGAAACGCTCATCATCTGGGTGAACGGCAACTGCTTGGTCCGCAAAAATGGTCTCGGGACGCACGGTGGCAATACGAATCTCAGTGCTGCCATCTACCATTGGGTAGCGCAAGGTGTAAAGCTTGCCGGGGCGTTCTTCGCGGTCAACCTCGAGGTCAGACAAGGTCGTTTGGCTCACCGGGTCCCAGTTGACAATGCGCTCACCTTTGTAGGCAAGGCCTTCGTGATAGAGCTTCACAAACTGATGCCGTACGGCTTGCGATAAGCCTACATCCATTGTGAAGCGCGTACGTGACCAATCTGCTGAGGCACCCAAGCGTTGCAGTTGCCCCAAGATGATGCCGCCGTATTGCTCTTTCCATTCCCAAACACGTTTCAAAAAGGCATCACGCCCTAGGTCGTAGCGCGTGATGCCTTCACCCGCCAGCATCCGCTCAACTTGAACCTGCGTGGTGATGCCCGCGTGGTCCATGCCCGGTTGATACAGTGCCTCAAAGCCTTTCATGCGCTTGTAGCGGGTGAGCGTGTCAATAATCGTGTTGTCAAAGGCATGACCAAGGTGCAGGTTGCCGTTGACGTTAGGCGGCGGAATGACAATACAAAACGCGGGTTTGTCAGAATGAGCATTAACCGTAAAAGGCTCATCTACCCAGCGTTTCACCCAGCGGTCTTCAACCTCAAAGGGGTTATACTGCTTGGCGAGTTCGCGCGGCTCTGATTGTAAAGAGGATGTCGTCTCAGATTTCCGAGGTCTACTGTGATAATTCAGGAACCTCTGCCAACCCATTCGATGATGTATTCTACTTCAATCTTCAGGTCGA
>JBCCOX010000393.1:0-5160 GCA_039025155.1 Deinococcota bacterium
CGGAAACTTCGACGGTGGCAAAGTGCTGATCGTCCGAAAGCGTTTTAACTTTGGCAGGGATGGCTAGACACATGTGAGCCTCCTTTAAGAGCTGGGGCTAGCTTGCTGATGATTTTTTTGTTTGGCGAGGACGCGCTGCTCGAGCCAGGTGTACCAGTCGTCTAGTCCGGCTCCGGTTTTGGCTGAGGTTTCAAAAATATGAATATCTGGACGCATGGCCCGCAAAGACGCATGCATTTGCGCGCGGTCAAACTCGACAGCCTCCGCTAAATCCATCTTGCTGATGATGGCAACATCGGCTGAATTTATGAGCGTGGGGTATTTGAGGGGTTTGTCTTCACCTTCGGTAGTCGAAAAAATGGCCACGCGGCTATCTTCGCCGAGGTCGTAACTGCTGGGGCAGACCAAATTGCCGACGTTTTCAATAAACAGCAAATCAATCTCAGTTAAATCCCAGTCCCCCAAGTAGTGCCCAATCATCTCTGCTTCTAAGTGACAGAGTGTACCCGTCTCAATTTGTTTGACCTTTGTGCCACTTTGGGCGAGGCGCTTAGCGTCGTTATCGGTGGCGAGGTCGCCCACTAGAGTAGCCAGGGATAATTTTGGCGCAAGGGTGGTGAGGGTGCGCTCGAGCAAGGCCGTTTTCCCCGACCCTGGACTCGACACCACATTCACCACAAACACGCCTGCCTCAGCAAAACGCTGCCGCAAGGCCCGCGCCAGTTGGTCGTTTTTCTTGAGGATGTTGTGGCGCAGTTCGACAATGCGCGGGGTTGATACGGTGGTTGTATTTGAGGACATCTTGTTCACTGTCCTTTCTAGGTTGGAGCGGCGTCAACAAGCTCGAGGGCGCGAATGTCCAGTTCTTTACCGCGCCGAATATCCGCAGACGGTTGGTTACAGATAGGACAACGCAAACTTTGGATGCCGTCAAGTTCGTGCTCGAGCTGGCAAGTTGCACAGTAAATACTTACTGGAATGTCTTCGATGATAAGTTGGGAGTGCTCGAGTCCCGTACCCTGCGTAGCAATGTCGTAGGAAAAAAGTAACGCATCTTTGACCACGCCCGAAAGTGCGCCTAATTGCACGTAAATAGCATCTACGTGCGCCCCACGTTCACTAGCTTCACGTTCGGCAACCTCAACAATACTTTGGGCTATCGACAACTCATGCATGGGCGTTCCTTATCTTGCAAGCTCTTTCCCAAACTGCCTGAGGAAACTGGTCAAAAAGTTGATGGCACGTTTAACGTCTGGATCTGTTAATAAAGTAACTAGACCTATAATGCCGACTTGTTTCTCTGGGTCGTAGTTGTCAATAGAATCAATCAGTGCATCCGCAGCTTTGTTCACCACACTAATTGTTTTGGGCTTAAAGATGTCCGAATCTAGTAGCGCTTGAGTTTCTGGGGAATCAATAATGGTCTGAAATTTAGCGGCTGTTGCTAATAGCCCCGCAACGTTCACAGGTGGCTTCTCGGGTGCAATGTCCCGAAACTGTTCAACGCCCTCGTTAATAGTCTCTGCCATTTCTGGACCGCGTTGTAGTAGCCCAGTGAGCATGTCGAGCAACACCTTAAGATCGGGCAGCCTGTTAACCAGTGCTACTAATGCCGCGGCCACCTTTGGGTCTGCCAGCCGTTCCTGTAAGTAGTCCTGCTCCTGTGAGTGACCAACATTTAGCATTACAACCCCCCAAGCGAGTTCTGTGTCACCTTTAGTGTGCAGCCGCCAACACTAACGTTATAAGGACATTAGTCCTAGATAACACCCGTTTATAACCGCAACAACACACGTTTTAGACCAATACCTGCGAGTTCAATACGATGATTTTTATAGTACAAACGTCGTATTGTGCCAGTCTCGCAGTCTTGTGTACTTATCTGTATCTCGAGGTTGACGTGTAGAGAAGTGCTGACAGTGTCAGAGCCTAGTCAACCAACTTTAGATATAGGTATGTTTAGCGTATCAAGGGAAAGACTGTAGGGTACACTACCCTTTTGGGTGGGATGCTGATGTTTTGGAACTAACGGGAGGTAATTATAGCTCAATATCAATCTTCATTACTAACGTCTACAAGCTGCCTTAAGTCTTGCTCGAGACGCGGCAAAAACACCTTGATAATATTCCAAACGAGCTTGTGGTCAGTCGCAAAGTAAGCGTGTGCTAGACGGTTACGAAACCCCACGATCTTACTGAAATCGGTAATTTCATCACGAATTTCTGGGAAGTATTGCGCTGCTAACTTTAGAGCTTCACCGATGATTTCAAATTCGCGTTCAACTGCACTACGTAGCATTCTGTTATCCAAGTAGGTTGCCAATGTGAGTTGCTTCGTTGCATTTTGAATAGCATGAACTACATCCAAAGCATCCCACATGTACGTTTGCTTGTCACGTAGAGGCGGCATATACCGTCTTCTTAGTTTTATTAATATTCTTTTTTAGATAGGGGTTTCGGAGGGCGTCTTGACTAATTATGTCTACGGGGTAACCTAGAAGTGCTTCCAACTGCTCAACGAACTCAAAGTATGCTATTGCATAAGACTCAGACTCTTGAAACGCAAAATCAACCACAAAATCAAGATCACTGTGGATGACATCAAAATCGTCACGTAGTGCTGACCCGAAAAGCGCCAACTCACGAACGCCGTAGCGTTCACACAATTTAGCTAGCTCGAGCTGATACGGACGAATATCAAACATCATCTTGGTTCATAATACTGCTTCAAAACCACATTATCCCAGCATATTGCCAACAACATACTGCCGATAGGTACTTGCAGCTTGCGTGCGGTTGCGTACATCTAGCTTGCTGTAGACGTTGCGTAGGTGAAACTTGACCGTGTTTTCACTGAGTCCAAGTTTGCTGGCAATGGCTGCGTTGCCACTGCCAGCAGCAATAAGTGTGAGGACTTCTAGCTCACGCTCCGTTAAGCTGTCTAGGACAGAGATTTTAGTACCATGCTGGTTGTGGATGACCGCTGGATAAACCCGCTCGCCACTGGCAACAAGGCGAATTACATTAACGAGTTTGCGCGCTGGCGAGGATTTAGGTAAAAGGCTGCTAAAGCCTAGCTCATACGCTTGCTGGTAAACCTTTGCTGTGGCATAAACACTGAGTACAATGATCTGTAAACGCCCAGCAGCTTGTAAACTTTTAAGCTCGAGCAACTCCCGTGTCGTAAGCATATCTAGGTCACACACCAGTACATCTGGCTTATAGTGATCTAAAGCTTCTAATAACTTATAAGCACTGCTCACTGTGGCCAGCACGCGAAAGTCAACTTCTTCAGCCAACATGCTGCCGAGCCCTTCACGCAAGACCGCGTGGTCATCTGCAATGATGAGCCCCAGTTGCTTGTCAGGTGAGTTAGGTTCTGCTGGCATCGTCTATATTGCTAGAGTCTGAATTGCTAGAGTCTGAATTACTAGAGTCTGAATTGCTAGAGTCTGAATTGCTAGAGTCTAACGTGGCTAGGTTGCTTTGCAACGGTAAGGTCAGTTCTAGCACTTGTAGCGTCTCTGAAAAAATTTGCTGCCAAGTTCCTAAAAGCGCGTTCACATAGGCGTTTAACTGCGCGTGTAGGTCCTCAGATAGAACTCTGCTTAAGCGGCTTTCGGTGTCACGAAACTCGAGCACCACAGCAGTCTCGTCTGCAGCTAGCGTCAACTCGATACCGCTACTATTAACTTCTTGCCGCAACTGCGCAAGCACCATCTCGCAAACATAAAATAAGCAGATTTTGTAACACGCTGGCAAGCTTAGGTCACGTGTTGTTAAGTTGATAACCTGCCCGCTGAGCAGTTCGTGTTCTATGCACATCTCACGGAGTAACTGCGCGATGGGTGTATCTACCAAGTTAGGGTGATGTAAGCTCGTATACGTTTTTTGTAGGTCGTCAAGGCAGGTCTCGAGCAAACTTGTTGCTTGAGTTAGCGCGTTGAACGTGCCTGCAGGTAATATGCTCACGTACTTTAAACGGTTTTCCAACAGATGAAGCTGGGTCAGTGCCGCGTAGATGTTTTGCAATGGAGTTTCGTGAAGGTGGCTAAGTAAGGTCTGCGCGTGGTCGTGACCTGCAACCAGCAGCGCGTCCAACGTAGTTTGTGGGGTACGTTTGGGCGTTGCTTCAAGCTTGCGTGACACTAACCTTGCTCCTTTTATTCAAAAAATAGATGATGTGCTAGTGTAATTGACAGTATTCAATCACAACGAAAGTCAATCATCACAAAAGTAAAGCTAAGCGGCTCGAGCCTCGTTCAGCTCATACCCCGAGATAGCTTTTGAACACACGTTGTAGCAACTCCAAGAGAAGTTGCTCACACCTAGAAGGTCTATTTCTACTCGCATGGCTTGCATCTGAAGTTGCTGGAGCGACTTCAGATGGAAAGGCTTATAATACTGCTGCTTCTGGCTCAGCATAACACGTGTGGCGACCCCCTACTCAACCAACCTACCCAAAGGTGTAGTTGCCCATACATTCATAAGCACGTTAGGGTGACTATAAGCACATTTATCGTTGCTGCTTGTGGGTTGTAGTCACTGCGTTTGCTTTGAGGAGTATCGGGCTGTGAGTATGGATGCCGCTTAGGACTGGCGTCACACTGCGTTTAGTGGGGTTTAAATCGTTATTCCCCTTAGGTTGCAGGTGATCCTATAGACGGTTTTTGCATGTTTATGACCTCAGCAACTTAGATGTAGGCAACAAGCTGGAAGAAAGTGGAGGTTGTCATGGCAACATTGGTCTGGTTGCATGGGGGTGCTTGCAACGGCAATACCCAGTCGTTTTTAAATGCCGAAGAACCCACGGTGGTGGATTTGGTGACTGATTTTGGAATCGAGATTGTGTATCACCACTCGATTTGCCCTGAGATGGGTGATCAGATAAAAGACAAGCTCGAGGCCATTCTGGCTGATGGCGGTCCAGATATCTTTGTCTTTGAAGGCACTGTTATTCAAGGTCCAAATAACACTGGGCGCTACGACATGTTCTTGCACGAACCTATGATGAACTGGGTGAAGCGCTTTGCAGATTCCGCTCAATTCACTGTTGCGCTAGGGGATTGTGCGTGCTGGGGCGGCGTGCCTGCAACAAGTCCCAACCCAACCGATTCTGTTGGTTTGCAATACCTCAAAGAAAATCAGGGTGGCTTTTTAG
>JBCCOX010000394.1:0-5159 GCA_039025155.1 Deinococcota bacterium
CCAGACGGCAGCGCCACGCTGTGCTGTTATCTGCCAAAAAGTTAATGCCCGTCGGCAACGTGCTCACAACTTGTATGTTATCCGCGAGGTCGTCAGGGCCGTCATTGCGAACTTGAATCACGAGTTGGCTCAAACGGCCTTCGCGCAGGCTACCGCGTAAGCCTTGGGTAAGCCGCAAGTCGCTCTGGGTGGGTGTTGTAGCAAGAGTTGTGGTGACACAAGCTTCGTTATTGTTGGCGTTATCATCAGTGACTACTACGCGGGCGCAGTTGGTGACGGTAGCTGCGCTAATATCCTCAGCAACAGCTAGCTCGAGCACCAGATCATCTATATCTCGCACGGGGCCATCTGCTACGTACTCACAACGGAGCTCATCATTTGCCGTTGTACACAGCCAACTTGCCGATAAACTCCTTACAAACCTTAGCTCGTTAGGAAGGTTATCAACAATATCTGGCACTTGGGCTAAGGTGTCGCCAGCTAGGTACTCGAGCCCAATAACATAACGCGCAAGTTGCCCTGTTTGCAAACTCCCCTCGAGCCGTTTACTAATGCGCAAATCACGCGGATTGCTGCTGACATTTTGACACTCTGCAGGTACAGACACGCTCATACTGTTGGCTTCTGAGGTCTCCTGTACGGTGTTATTGGGATCAACAGTAACAGCAAGTGTGTCTGCAAGAATCTGTACACCTGTCCATGTTTGGCGAAAGCGCGCGCCGGCAGCAAGTCCGTAAAAGGCAGAACTCCAAGCGGTATTGTCTGCACTGCTACCGTCTGCAAGTTGCACGGGGGAGGCGTTAAACGCAACATTGGCTTGCGCGGGGCCACTACCTACATTGGTAACTGTAAAGGTAACCGTGCAGCTTGCCGTGTTGGCTTGGGGTACAAAGCTAACGTCTTCAACGATGAGGTCAGGGCGGGGCAAGGGCTCGAGCCAGACCACAGCGTGACTCACCCCAGTACCCTCGCGGGTTGAACGTTGACTGCTTTCAGGCGCAACCACTCGGTTGAGCGCAAGCCATAAGGTTGTATTGGCGGCATCTGCGCCAAGCTCAAATAGCTCATCTGGCGTCAGCTCACTTACACGGAACTGACCGTCACAAAGGCGCGCGTCCCCAGCTAGGCAGCGCCACACAAGCTTACTGCCAGCATCTTGCCGGGAGATAACAACATGCAGCACAGCACCGCGTAAGTTGTCGCCAAGCGGGTTAAAGGTACCAAGCTCGTCCGTCTCAAGGTCAGCTACTGTGTTGGCTTGGCTAAACGCACTGAGGCGAGCGTCGCCATCTAGGGCAACATCCTCAGCTTGGTAGAGAAGTACTTCGGCGTTGTCTGAATCGCCACTACTGCCGCCAAAGCCGTCATTTTGGCTCGAGTCCGCTAGGTGCAGTCCGTAGCCAGTAAGCGGTTGCACATCGTCCATGTAAACAAGTACGTGCAGGGCTTGGAACGCCGCCGGGTCAAGGTCAGCAGCAAGCACCGGACGCCCTGCTGTAAACACATCTCCGTTACTAGGGTTACTAAAGTTGAGGTCATCATCAAGACCTGTGCCACACGCTCCTGCAAGTACGCTAGCTGTACTTGTATTAAACGCACACAAGCCTGCTGCTATCGTGTCGCCCTGTCTGAGACTGGCCTCAAAACTAGCTAGGACTGCTGCGGACGGGCCGTCCACCCCACGTGTAGGGGCATCTGGATGATTAAAATAGCGGTCTGCTAATTCAGATAACGACAGGTCTGCTGTCACCCTTACAGAGGGGATAGGCTGTTCCTGTGGAGGTGCGTCTGGCCCTTCAAAGGTGGCGCTCGGTTTAATGAGTACACTTTCCTGCTCACTCAGTAGGGGCACGCGCACGCTACTGCCGGCGCTGCCAACTTGCTTCAATAAACTGGCTCGCACAATCACCGTGTTGGGGGTGAGTGCTGTAACCATGACTTGTGACCCAGAAGCAGTACTCACAGGCTCGTCAAAACGCAAGCTCGAGGCAGGTACAGCCTCCCAAACAACCTCCCCAGCACTTACGCCACTCACCACAGCTTCTAGAGTCAGCGTTTCACCTTGCACAAGTTCGCGTTTGGGAATGCGTAGCTCGAGCGACGCTGAGTTAAGGTCTGTGCCACTATTGCAACCTATCAGCAGCAATACAGCCACTAAGCTGCTAAACCACATCTGCTGCATCAACCTGTGAGGCATCAACTTATGAAGCATCAAGCTGTGAGGTATCTGTGCCCTAGACAAAGCTTGCTGGTGTTCTCGCTGTTGATTATTAGCAATTAGCTGATAATCAGAAGAGGCTGTACCGGCTGACCTGCGTTTCATGCTACTCCTTCAGCAATGCTGAGCGTCGTGTAGCTTCAACAAAGCCATATTAGGATTTGGATATTGCGCGCACTGTACGTTACGAATATTGTACGTGACGAAGGTTTGCTCTAGATGAACAAAAAGAGTTAGGCACGTCAGCTAATCTTTAAGATTTAAGCCCGTAGATGTCACTTGGTTTGGCAGGGCTAAGCGGATGATTGGCAGGCTTGCTCGAGCGGCCTACCCGCCTTGATCTATCTTGGTGAGACCTATCTTTATGAGGCTTGTCTTGACTGCTGTTAGCAGGTTTAGATACTGGCTGACTAGATTTAGAGCTAGCAGGTGGTTGAGCTGATGTAGCAGGTTGAGCTGGTGTGGGTATGTCTTGAACAGGGGGCGCGTCGCGCAATAAGCCCAAACTGCGCGCCCGGTTCACAGCCAGCAAGCGGTCTTTCACGTCCAGCTTGCGGTAGAGCCCGCGCAAATAATCTTTAATCGTTTCTGGGCTAATACCCAGCGCTGCAGCCATTTGTTTTTTGTTGTTGCCTTGGGCTAATAAGGTAAGCACTTGGGCTTCGCGCCGCGTGAGCTTGGGTAAGTCCACGTTGGGAAACCAGTCGCGCTCGGGCTGTTCTAAAATGCTGTGAATGGTTTCAATCACCGCGTCGGGGGCTGTTTCTTTGCGAATATAGCCGTGTGCGCCAGCGTTTTTGGCAATTTGTAAAAGCGCTTGTTCTTCACTGCTTAAAAGCATCACAATGACTGTTTTTGGGGCGCGGGCGCAAATTTGCTGACAGGCAGCAATACCATCACCGGGCATAGCAATGTCTAACAGCACAACATCTGGGTTGTGGTTGAGGGTTTGCTCGAGCGCGTCAGCTCCGTTACTCACCTCAGCAACAACATCTGCATGGCAAGCTAGGGTGTGCCGCAACCCAATGCGAAACAGCGGATGATCGTCGGCAATGAGGACACGTGGGACAGTGCTAGGCTGGCGTGAAGGTGAAAGCCGCGTAACTGGGTTGGGCATGAGCAACTACCTTTCTTAGATTTGGGTATCAGGGATTTGGGTATCAGGGATTTGAGTGTCAGGAATTTGGGTGTCAGGCGTTAATGTTGGTCTAGGATCAATAGGGTGCTTAGCTGGCTCGAGCGAAACAGGTAGGCGCAACCCATCGGGGGCAATGGGTTAACGCCCTAGGCAAAAAAGAAGAGACAAAAGAGAAGAGGCAAAAGAGAGGTTGCGAACGTTGTGACCTCAGATACTTCAGATACAGATACTTCAGGCAGCATCCCAACAGGCACAAGCACCGCCAAGTTAAGCTCTAACAAAATATGAGGTGTACGCTCATTTGTATAGATGTGTAAACGTAACGGGATGCCATATCGTTCAGGTCTCAATGTATCTTCAGGTCTCAATGTATCTATAGTCTGCCCCGACAGTCCTGAACGTAGCCTGAACGCTTTGCCAAGCAGCCTGAACGCTGCCACTAAAACGCCGTGTTACTCCGTCCTAGTAGCTATATTGGCGTTTAGCTATGTTGTCGCTAAGGTATTGACCCAGTTGATATTGATTCAGTTGGTAATCGACCCAATTGTTAAGTTTCCGAATTGTTAAGGTGCTGACCTAGCTGAGCACATCTGTTGATGAGGCATCTGTCGACGAGCCCATCGGCGTAAGTTATCAATACCGTGAAGGCGTGCTACGAACGTCCTCAAATGACCTTCATGAGTTGGCTTTAGGATAATCATATTTAGGTGCTTGTTCAGGTTTTGCGGTGTGCTCTTGAAGGTTAAGCGTGATGCTTTTATCGAAATATTAGCTATACTAAATATAGTTTATCTACATGAGTTTTTTGAGTAGCCTGTTGTTTGCCTACAAGACGACTCAGTGACCTTCTAGCCAGTAGGATAATGACACCTTAGCTAAGCTGTTATGTGCTTCGTACAAGCACAGTTACAGGTTCTAGCACTACAATAACTGTACACAAAACCCGTACACGAAACGAGATGATGCAGCTACATACACTAGGAACCTTGACGCTCGAGGGCAGCCGCTTTCGCCGCGTCAAGCCACTACTTCTCCTCGCTTACCTTGCCACCGAGGGCGGTAAACCACGCCGCTACTTGGCGGAACTTTTTTGGCCAGATGCCAGTAGCGCCATGAATAGTTTGTCAGTGGCACTTTCCCAATTACGCCGTGCAGATATTCCCGTAGAAGCAGACGACGTGCGCGCGTGGACAGACATTCACTGCGATGCCAGCGCGCTCAAATACGCCCTGTCAGAAGGCCAGCTCGAGACCGCCCTAGCACTCTATCAAGGTGCTTTTTTAGAAGATGTTGACCTGGATTTAGGGGTTGAACTGGAAGAATGGCTTTACGACACCCGCGAGAGTTTAACGGCCCAAGTCCGCAGCGCTGCTCTGCTTAAAGCTGAACGAGACGCTTCCCAAGGACGTTTCAAAGAAGCCGCCCAAACCGCGCAGCAAGCTTTTGAACTACCCGGTGCCGACCCTGAACCCGAGTCTTTAATGCGCATTCACGCGCTACTTGTAGCTGGCGACCATCCGCTAGCCGCCGAGGTGTTTAGAGAAGCAGAAAGTTACGGCCTCGCCGTACGGCTAGCTTCTGATGACGCCCGTAGCAAGTTACAACAGACCTTTATTGGACGTGAACCTGAGCGGCAACGCTTACTTGCCCTAGCTGAAGGCGAGTGGGCGTGGTTGCGCGGTGGTACAGGCATGGGTAAGACAACGCTACTTAAAAGCCTCGAGGGAAGTTATGTGCTAGCCCGCTCAGGCTTGCCCTATGTGACGCTCGAGCCCCTCCTCGGCGAAAGTCTAGAAGCTGGCG
>JBCCOX010000395.1:0-5158 GCA_039025155.1 Deinococcota bacterium
CCAATTTGACCCCACCACTCTTGGATAAGTGCTTGGAAATCTTGGCGTACAGCGTTGGTTGAGGTTTGGTAAAGTATGTTTAAGCTCACGCCGTCTTTGCTGCGTACGCCATTTGAACCCATGACCCAGCCAGCATCCTCGAGTAGCTGATTTGCAGCTTCTAAGTCTTGGGTTTGGCAACCATCATTAGCAGTTGACGCATAAATTTCAGGCGCTGGCAAAATGTTACAGGTGACTGCACCCGTAACACCATAACCAATGTCGGTAAGAATCTCGGTGTCAATTGCTAGTGCCATAGCTTGACGGACAGCGGGATCACTTAAGAATGGGTGAGGGTTGCCACCGTCCATGTACTCTGCACGGTCGTCACCTAGTGACGCGTCTGGATTGGAAAAGTTGAGTAATAGGCGCTCAATTGAAGTGCCGAAAGAAGTCGTTACTTGACCAATACCCGTCGCTTCCATTTGCGAAAGCACTTCTGGCGACACCTGTAAGTTCCAAGACCAGTCAACTTCACCGGTTTCCAGAACAGCACGTGCTGCTGAAGCTGCATCGCCGCCACCTTTAATCACAACGGTTTGGAAAGCGGGCTTGTCGGCTTCACGGAAAAGTGGGTTAGCCTCATAGGTCACAACGTCGTTAGCGCGGAAATCTGCCACAACGTAAGGACCTGTACCAATAGGTGCAAAGTTTTCTTCGGTGCACTCTTGCGCAGCAATGCCTAAGCAGTCTGCAAATTGAGCTTGTTGCAGTACAGGTGACTCAGCACTTACAAACGCACTGTAAGGGAAAGGCTTAGGCACGCTAAAGCTAATGGTGACGGTAAGATCATCGACAGCCTCAACGCTCTCAATATCAGTAAAGAAGTTACTTGCCACACAGCCTGCTTCTGGGTTCATGCAGTATTCGGCAGTAAACACAACATCTGCAGCGGTAAATGGTGTACCGTCTGACCAGACAATGTCGGGTTTGAGCGTCCAAGTAATACTTGTAAGGTCTTCAGCAACACCACCGTTTTCGATAGTGGGAATTTCAGCGGCAAGCCAAGGTAGCATGTTGCCGTTTTCGTCATAACGAGCAAGTGGCTCAAGCACGATAGATGATCCGTTAATATCTTTAGTACCACCGGACAAATAAGGGTTAAGGATCGAAATAGCTTGCCAATACAATAGGTTGACGGTGCCATCACTTCCGCGCTCAGCGAACGCACTTGCAAGCATGGCAAAAATACCAAATACAACTAAAACCTTTTTCAAAATACCCTCCTGAAAAGTAACTACTAACTTCCTCGAGCCACCCAATGCACCGCACAGAACTTGCAACAAAATACAACCCATAATTTTTGTTGTAAGTGGCCGTGAACAGCCCATAAAGCATGAAACTCGAGGCACAGCAAAAGCCGGATACCATGCAAAACTCCTAATTTTGATGTCTCAAGGCATCAATAAGCTAGTTTTTGCTTGTCTTAGGAGTCTTAAATAGGCATCAGGATGGTATAAACATATCATGCTGTCAAATGACTGTCAAATGATTTAACAGTGTACAAAAGCTGCTTTTAAGCACATAGCCCACCTGAGTTTTTATGCGTGAAATCTGGGCTTTTGTTATGCTTATGCGCAAGTCTACAAGTGTAAAAAGCGCTTGTATAACCTCTGTCACAGCATTTGGCTAAAGTTCTAGTCGGTGCAGTTGATTTTTAAGATAATCACTGAATATTAAATTTATGCACTTAAGACTTGCAGAGTTCACAAATGCATCATTAAATGCCCATCAAGCTCATATGATTTTGCATCTAAATCACGGATAAACGCGGCGGTGGGGACCGTCATACTGGCTGGGTTTAGGAGTTGGCTTATACAAAGGTAAATGTTGATAACAGCTTCAACCCCGTTTGGCAAGCCTCTTTTCACTGCTGCTAATGAAATCAGAGTTTGCTTAATACAGACATTAATGTGGCAATCATGCTGACAAGTTGTGCTGGCTGGTTGCACACTGGTGCAACACACCAATGCAACACGCCCGCACATAGCCGACATGCCCCCACGTGGTAGAATTAATAGGTATGAACAAACTCGAGCGTTATACGCACAGGCTGACACAAAAACTGACGCATCCAGCCCAGAATTTGTGCAGCGCATGAAGCCAACGACTCTGGTAGATTTGCGCGGCACGCCTTGGGCGACCAAAGCCGGCCGCAGCGTTAAAGAAGAACTTCGTGATAACCTCATTGCGCGCTTAAAGTGCCGTGAGACGGTGTTTCCCGGCATTGTCGGCTACGAAGACACGGTGGCACCGCAGATTATCAACGCGCTGTTAAGCCGCCACAACTTTATTTTGTTGGGCCTGCGTGGGCAGGCTAAAACACGTATTTTGCGGCAACTTACCGATCTACTCGACGACGAAATCCCGGTGCTTGCAGACAGCGAAATTAACGACGACCCCTTTGAACCTGTGAGTGCTGAAGGCAAACGCATTCTGGCAGAAGAAGGTGACAGCGCGCCTATTACGTGGTTACCCAAAGACGCCCGCTATATTGAAAAATTGGCCACGCCAGACGTAACCGTAGCAGATATTGTGGGCGATATTGACCCCATTAAAGCGGCCAAGCTCAACACTAAATTAGGGGATGAACTCTCAGTTCACTATGGACTTTTGCCGAGAGCGAATCGCAGCATTTTTGCGATGAACGAACTGCCGGATTTGTCTGGCAAAGTGCAAGTGGCGCTGTTTAATGTCATGCAAGAAGGCGACGTACAAATTAAAGGGTATCCTATCCGCTTGGCACTCGACGTGATGATGGTCTTTTCGGCTAACCCCGAAGACTACACGGCACGCGGCAAGATCATCACGCCATTAAAAGATCGTATTGGTTCAGAAATTCGCACGCACTATCCGAAGACGCTCGAGGAAGGCATGTCCATTACCTCCCAAGAAGCATGGTCAGCGCGCGACAGTGATATTACCCTGCCGAGCTACATTGCCGAAATCATTGAAGAAGTTGCCTTTCAAGCCCGCGAAGATAACCGAGTAGACAAGCACTCTGGTGTGTCGCAACGCTTACCTATTAGCCTTATGGAAAACGTGATAAGTAACGCTGAGCAGCGTGCGCTTGTCTTACAAGAACCCAGACCGCTTGCGAGGGTTGCAGACATTTACGCGGGAACCTCTGCTATTACGGGCAAACTAGAGCTCGAGTACGAAGGTGAGCTTAAAGGCGGCGAAAGCGTTGCCAGAGACATAGTCCGCCGGGCCATCGGGCAAGTTTTTAGCCGCCGCGGTATGCAGTTAGATGTTGGCGAGATTGTTGACCACTTTGAAGCTGACAACTACCTCAAAGTACCTGACAGCCTCAAAACTGAGCAACTTCCTGAAGTTATGACCGAAATCCCCGGCTTATTAGAAGCAGCTAAGCGCGTGGCTGAAGGCAAAGATCAAGACGATATTGGCGCAGCAGCCGAGTTTGTGCTGGAGGGCTTGTATGCCCGCCGCCAAATTGCCCGCAGCGAAGAACGCGGCTACAGCGCGGCTGAACCTGACACATCTCAATCAAGTCGGCGGCGCTGGAATTAGGTTCAACTATCCATAAGCTAAGTTGATGTCAGTACAAATTATGAGTGTTGACATCAACTTACAAACTTCACAACGTAAACATCAAGGCATTGTAAACATCAAGCTGATGTTCGTAAGTAATTGTTTGTGATGAAGCCCTCACCTCAAGTCATTTTTTGTGTTGAGTTGTTTGACATTATCTTATGTTGTCTGATTACCTAGCTCACGCATAACGAATATGATCTCCTGCTAAAAGTAGGACATTGAAAGCATCACACTAAAGGCGTTTCATTCAAGATGTGTTCGACACCATTTACTGTGCTACATCAAATTTGCCGTACTGTATCCAAGAAAGGTGCACCCTATGGCGGTAACCCGCTACTCAAAATACGAGGCTACGCTTGACGATCTCGACATGGCGGATTTGATGAACATGATCAAAGAACGCCTGATGGAGTCTGGCTTTAACCGCAACCCGTGGGACCCCGACCCCAACTACGAACAAAGCTTGCAAGACTTGTACGATGCCATTGCCGAAGCGCTTATTAACAACGACCTTGTCTCAGAAGACATGATTGAACAAGCCATGGACGCTGAAGACTGGATGGACTCCCATTTAGGTGAGGTTGTTAAAGAACTCGCTCAGCGGCTCGAGCGCGAAGGTTACTTGCGCCCCCAAGCTGGCGACGAGCAAGGTGAAAACGGCCAACAAGGCATGAACGGCCCCGACGGTGACCCGGGGCAAGTTAAGTTTGAACTCACCGACAAAGCCATTGACTTTTTAGGTTACAAAACGCTTAAAGACGTACTTGGTGGCGCGGGTAAATCCAGCATTGGCGCCCATGAAACCAAGTTTCAAACAACAGGCATTGAAGCCGCTGCTGAATCCAAAAAGTATGAATTTGGCGACACCATGAACTTGGACATGAGCCAAACGTTTATTAATGCGGCCATGCGCGGGCAGGGTGACGGCAAGCTCGAGCTAGATTATGGCGACTTGGAAGTCATGCAGTCCGAGTACAATTCCTCAGCAGCAACGGTGGTCATGCTGGACTGCAGCCACTCAATGATATTGTACGGTGAAGACCGCTTTACACCTGCCAAACAAGTGGCACTTGCGCTGGCTCATCTCATCCGTACGCAGTACCGAGGTGATGTGATTCGCTTTGTGCTGTTTCACAATTCTGCGGAAGAAATCCCGCTGGGGAAACTTGCCACCTGTCAGGTGGGTCCCTACCACACCAACACGGCTGAGGGCTTGCGGCTTGCTCAAAAAATCCTCAAACGGCAAAACAAAGACATGAAACAAATTGTCATGATTACGGACGGAAAACCGTCCGCAATTACCCTGCCTAACGGGCGGGTTTACAAAAATGCTTACGGACTCGATCCCGTGGTGTTGGGAGAAACCTTGCGTGAGGTTGGTAGTTGCCGCCGTCAAGGGATTCAAATTAACACCTTTATGCTGGCACGTGACCCTGAGTTAATGTCGTTTGTGCAGCGAGTAAGTCAGATGACCAAAGGTAAAGCCTACTTCACTCGCCCGCACACGATTGGGCAGTATGTGCTGATGGATTATCAGTCGCGGCGGACGAAGATGGTGAATTAG
>JBCCOX010000396.1:0-5133 GCA_039025155.1 Deinococcota bacterium
CCGCGAACTCGTGCGCAACAAACGTGTGTTCATGGAAATTATGTCACATCACACAGGTAAAACTATCAGTGAAGTTGAGGCAGATAGCGACCGCAACTACTACATGACTGCAGAAGAAGCACAGGCCTACGGGCTTATTGACGAAGTTGTAACCCGTGATGGCATGATCTTACCCGGCTTGCGCATGGCGCTCGAAGAGCAAGTGTAATCCTGACTTTCAGTACCCCAGCACCCTTGTTAAGATAGGGCTTTTAAGCTGTGAGCCTTATGGGTAGATAGAGTTTTGAGACAGCAGTGCGGTGTTGAGGTGAGTACACGTAGAGTTAATATCGTGCTCGATTAGTCTAGTTATAGCAATCAAACAATAGATCAATACACCACAAGATTAGGTGATGTTGCTGAACCTAATGTCGGCGATACTAACTGGTATCCACATCACATATAGCCGCTAATAACTAAGTCTTTAAGCTTTCAGTGGAGATTTTACAAGATTTAAAACAAGTGCCGTAAAAATTACATATTCGGTATATCTTGTAGGTACATCGCCCTATAATTCAGGCTTGTAGATATATCCATCACACGACTTAGAGATGCCACCTGCGTAAGTTCTACAGCAAATCCAACTGGGACATCACGGAACGTCTCAGGCGTTTATAATGCGTTTGCTAAGTTTAATAGGAGCTGACCAAGCAAATGCATGAGGAAAAGCGTTCATGTCTTATTCATCAATCTAACTGCCGCTACAACCATGTTAGAAAATGTGATAGAGTTTCCTATTGATACCAATACTTAAGCGTTAGGTGTTGCTGGGAAGCTGTAAATTTAATGGTTAACCAACAGATTGTTTTGTTGTCCCAGTACGCCACTAGTAAGACTGTGATTGACTTTGCCTTACTAGGTTTGAAACAGCACGTCATACATTTTTAGGGGTGTACTTATATCTAAACAGCCTCGAGCTAAATATATCGCACTTTTATCAACACAGTACACATTAAACTAGTATATATTAAAACAGTACATATCAAAGAGGTTATTTTTAGTTCATACTACCGCCTAAACTAGGTATCCATTTCATCTTGTAAGTCGTCTTGCTAAAACTCAGTATTGCTTGGACTCATTTGTAATCGATATATCTGTATAAAAAGTATAGAACTAGTAAGCGTATATTAGCAAAAGTCAGTTTCATTCTCAGTGGAATCCATCAACCTGCTGACTAGGTTTAATCAGCTTATAAGTTTATAGTTTGAACGACTTACGGTCGTAAGAAAGGACAGCACAGCCCATGTTTACGAGGCTTAGATCAGCACAGCAGGTGTACCCTCAGATGGTTTGGTTATGACCACTAGGGACAGCCAACCAGATTCATTTCGGCTGCCCACGCCGAGGGAAATTAAACGCTACCTTGACCGCTATGTTATTGAACAAGATAGCGCCAAAAAAACCCTTGCTGTAGCTGTTTTTAATCATTACAGACGCTTGCAATATCCTGAAGCTGAGCTGCAAAAAGCCAATTTGCTGATGATCGGCTCGAGTGGTACTGGTAAAACCTTGCTCGCCCAAACGCTTGCCAATATTTTGCATGTACCTTTTGCTATTGCCGACGCAACAACCCTCACCGAAGCTGGCTATGTTGGCGACGACGTTGAAAACATCATCGTGCGGCTTTTACAGACGGCAGATTACAATATCTCTGCGGCTGAGCGGGGCATTATTTTTATTGACGAAATTGACAAAATTTCTCGCAAAAGTGAGTCAGCTAGTATCACCCGCGATGTCTCTGGTGAAGGCGTCCAGCAAGCGCTACTAAAAATCATCGAAGGCACTGTGACCAACGTGCCACCTCAAGGTGGGCGCAAACATCCTCAGCAAGAACTTATTCCGGTAGATACCAGCCGTATCTTGTTCATTTGTGGGGGTGCGTTTGAGGGCCTCGCTGATATTATTCGCAACCGCGTTGACACCACCCATGTGGGCTTTGGGCACAACCCAGACGACAACGAACACAACGACGAGAGCCATATTTTGCCTTTGATTAGCCCCGAAGATTTAATTGCGTTTGGCTTAATTCCTGAACTGGTTGGGCGGCTTTCAGTGATTACCACCTTGGGCGATTTAAGTGTTGATGCGCTTATGCGCGTGCTCACCGAACCGCACAACGCTCTGATTAAGCAGTACCAAACCTTACTAGCCATTGAAGGCGTTGAACTGACATTTAGCGAAGACGCGCTCTATGAAGTTGCTAACCGTGCCAAGCAGCAAGGCACAGGCGCACGCGGGCTCAGATCTATTTTAGAAAAGACTTTGCTCGAGCTTATGTATGAAGCCCCCGGCAGTGACATTATGTCCATTAACGTTAACGCCCATAACCTCGATACGCCCGAGGCTATTTTGGATCAAGCGACACGCCGCAAAACAGCCTAAGCTCATTAAGAGTGTAACCTTATAAGATTTGCTCGAGCGCTTCAATAACTCGCGCTACGTCCTCAGCAGAGGTGTAATGTACTGCTGATAACCTCACTACACCTTCGTGAACACTCAGCCCAAGGGCTTCCATAAGCCGGTAGGCATAAAAATGTCCGTGATTACAGGCAACGCCGTAACCTAGCAAATACTGGGCGAGGTCAGTGGACGTGTGGGTTTGACTGGTAAACGCCAAGGTAGGCGCGCGCTTTGTGTGGTCTGCTGTTTGCGGTCCAATGAGCCTAATGTCCGGGTGACTGACTAAATAATCTACCAAGGGCGCTATGATGCGCTGCTCGTGGGCTTGAAAGAGCGTGTTGACCTGTTGGGCTCGAGCTTTCCTGTCTACCACTTCTGAAAAGTGATGCTCATAAAGCGTGTCCAGATAATCTGCAACGCCTGACGCGCAGGCAATTTGTGCGTGTTGCGGCCCGGCTGGCGTAAGCCTGTAGCGGGCGGCTTTGTCAGGATGCACGCTAGGGTCATTAAAATAATGCCCTTGATGCCCCAAGGTCTGCATAAAATCGTCCCGCACAACCATGAGCCCTAGGTGCGGCCCGTAGGTTTTGTAAAGGCTAAACAAATACGCATCAACGCCTAATTCGGCGACATCTGGCAAACCATGAGGCGCGTAAGACACACCGTCTACCACGACCCTTGCACCCGCCTCATAACAGAGCTTGGTGAGGCTTTGCACGTCTTGAATTTGCGCAGCAATATTGGAGCAATGGGTGAATGCCACCAGTTTGGTTTTGTCGGTTAGCAGTGCTGCCAGATCATCTTCTGCTAGCAACCCCGTGGCTGGGTCAACCTGCCACGTTTTTACCTTGATGCCGTCATCTTGTAAGCGCCACCACGCACCTATGTTGGCTTCGTGGTCTTGATTGGTGATGATAAGTTCATCCCCCGGACGCAGCGTCGCCAGCACCGCCCTTGCCAGTACGTAGGTGTTAATGCTGGTAGATGGGCCCAAAATCACCTCACATGGATGAACATTTAACATCTCTGCAAGGACAGTATGACTTTCGTCCATCGCCTGACCTGCTAATGCTGACGGCCCATAGCCCGCATACGGCTGCACGCGGGTGGCGGTGTTGTAGTGATTGAGTTTATCAATGACCTGCTTGGCCATGTACGACCCACCGGCATTTTCAAAAAAAGCCCAGTTTGCAGCCTCAGCATCTTCAAAAACAGGAAAGTTGCTGCGCACAAAATCTAGGTCAAGCGTGGCTGAGGCCGTATCTACGACGGTTCCAGGTGACACGGTTGTGGGTGACACGGTTTTAGCTGCTACAGCTTCAGGTGACATAGCTTCAGCTTTTACAGACATAGCGGACTCCTTTAAACATCAGCACATCAGCAATATCACAAGGCTATTCGTAGCTGATAACATGGTTAATCATACCTGCTCTATCAACTTCCCTGCTCTATCAACTTCATAGCAATTGATATGACATGTTGATGCCCACTAACTACCTCACACCCAGATAAGCAACACAAGATTGTCCTAGCTTGTCTAAACGCGCAACTTAGTCAGTTAGTCAGTGCGCACCTTCACGTTTTAGCACGACACGCACAGTCTGTAAGAGCAAAATAATATCCCACCAAATTGACCAGTTGCGCACGTAGTGAGCTTCCATCTCGAGGCGTTCTGCAAAACTTACGTTACTGCGACCAGAGACTTGCCAATAGCCCGTCATACCCGGTTTAGCAAGCAAAATTGTTTTAGCGTGGTTACCCATGTCATCTAGCTCGCGCGCAAGGTAAGGGCGCGGCCCAATCAAGCTCATCTCACCAATAATTACGTTGTAAAGCTGGGAAAGTTCATCTAGGCTGACTTTACGCAGCACGCGCCCAGCCCGGGTAATGCGTGGGTCGTTCTCGAGCTTGTGATAGCGGCTATACTCAGCGTGTAAAGCCGGGTTGGTCTCGAGCAAGTCTTGTAAACGTGCGTCTGCGTCTGCGTACATGGTACGAAACTTCAAACACTTAAAGGGCCGCCCACCTTCACCAATGCGCGAACTCCAATAAAACGCACCGCCCGGACTATCTAAACGCACCCACACATAAAGAAACACAAGCAGGGGCGAAATAATAAGCCCGCCCAGACTAGCCCCCAGCAAATCAATAGAGCGCTTAAACACCCGGCTTGTTTGTGCATATAAGCCGTTGCGTACTTCAAGCGCGAGCAAGCCGTCTAAGTTACCTGTATAGACATCTTCAGCAGGCAAGCCGGGCAGTTCAGGAACCACTTGTACCCACGTAAACACCCGCCCTTTGCGGCTAACTAACGCGGTCATGAGGCCAGCGGGCGCTGTGGGTATCGCCACAATTGCATGGCGAATCGCGCGCTTACTCGCGTATACATCTGCATAGGCAAGGCTACCGACCACGGGCAAGCTGCCGATGACCGTGCCAATTTTGTTGGGGTCATCATCAAAAAAAGCTATGGGTAACAGGCCGTCTAGGGGTGCTTCTAGCAGGGCTTTAGCCACCCGCTGCCCGGCTTGGCCTGCACCTAAAATGACCACCCTACGCCCCCATAACCCCAGCGTGTGTAATAACCGCTTGCTGAGCGCGCGCCCCAAGGGGTGCAACAATAACCCTAGCAGCCACATGGTGATAAGCACTAAAATGCTGGGCGGATTATCTCGTTCAAAAAAGAGCAGTAAG
>JBCCOX010000397.1:0-5115 GCA_039025155.1 Deinococcota bacterium
ACGAGCGTGAGTGCCATACCTTCAGGCACGGGGCTAGCAGCCACAACCTCAGCGACAACGGTAACGGTGTTTGCCTCTATATCTACCAGAGCGGGCGTGCTACAGCAACCAGTCACAAAGACCACAAGTCCAATCACGGTCGTGGTGCACAACTTAGATAAGTTCACGGCATCTACTATACGTTATTTTGAGGGTGTGCAGCAGGTTAAGTGTAGAAATTCAAGTGGGACATCAAAAATTTAGCTAACAGCCCCGAGCCAACTCTCAATCTGCTGTAAGCTCACATGGTCATTGGCAAACGACCCGTAAAACGCCCGTTCAATGCGCAAACTTGGCCCTATAAAAAAGGTGGCAGGCATTTGGCTAGGCCGTCCATACGTCTCTGTGCGTGTAGCTAAGCGCATGCCTTTAAGCAAAGCGGGTAAATTGCGCGGGTCAAGCAAACCAAGCCTCGAGTGCGAGACTTTATAGAGGTGATGCACAGCGTTGTCAGCATCTGCTAGGAGTATGATTGGCGGCGGGCTAAGCTGCCATTCGGCTGTGTGATAAGGCGACAAGTCCTGCACAAGCTCTTGCCGACCCACGCTGGCGCGCATGGTATTTGGTGTAGCTGTAAATACCCCAATCAGCCTCACACCAAGTGCGTTAAGCTTGTCTGCGTACTGGCTCAGCTTAGCTATCTGTGCATTACAAATGCGCGCACCTGCGTGACGAAAAAAGATGAGCACCGTGTGCTGTCCACGCAGTTCACCCAGTGAAAACATACGCTCGCTCATAGTAGCTAGCGAAAACATGGGTGCAACTTGCCCCGGAATAAGCTGCGGTAAGTTTTGAGCTAAGTTGCTACTGTGATACTGCTCTAAAATACCGCGCTGCTCGAGTAAAAGTACTGTCTCAAGGAGTTTATCCCAGCCGAGGTTAAGTTCTAGGGCGAGTGTAAGCAGCATTTTGGGCTTAAACAAAGACGCCAACACGCGCCACTCGAGCATCGTAAAATCACTTGTTTTGCGTGTGAAATCGCCAACGTCTTGGACAACGTGAAAGGCGTTGTCTGGGGTCAAGGTATTCGCCCCTAAAGCTGCAATGTGCTCGAGCCGTTGGGAAACTTGAAAACACAACATTTGAGCGTCAAACAGTTTATCGGTAAGTTGTAAGCCGCGCCCAACACGTTGAAACGAAAAGCGCCCATCTTGGATGTAAAACAGAGGTAGCAGCGCCATCATAAGGCGGCTATGGATAACATCCTCGAGGCTGACCATATCAATGTACGGTCGTAGTTCAAGACGTTCTTGTGGGTCTGCTTTAAGGTAGTGGCGCATCTTGCTAAGTTCGTCTGGGCTGAGCTTAAGCCGCTGCAACATATTGCCTAAGCCCGGTGCAAACGGCGTGCGCACGTAGCTCAGTTTGCCCCCTACAAAGTGAAACTGACTGTCCAAGCGGCTGTCGTCAAAGTGCAACCTCAACACCCCTGTCTGACGCTGCCGATGCAAAAAGGGGAAAAGCTCAGGAATAGGTATGGTTGTTAGCGCACCATGAATGGTGTTACTTGTGTTGTGCTGACGGTCTTCTTCTGAACCAACTTGATGTACGTTCACAATAACTTGCGGCGGCACTTCAAGCACTGCTGGCTTAGGCAAGTGGGCACGAATACGCTGCCAAGGGGTCAATTTTAGATTTTCTGGTGAGTTGTCTGTAGATGTTTGAGATGATGGTGTTGCCAAGTCTTGTGTAGAGCTTTTTAGGTTTTCTTTAGCAGTTGATTGGTTTAATTGATTTGGTTTCATCAACAACTCACTTATTAGCAAAAATTATGACCCAATTGAGAGTTCACTAGTACCCCAGCTTAGCAAGTTGCCGTCATTAAAACATTGTCCAACAC
Organism: Deinococcota bacterium; assembly: GCA_039025155.1. Taxonomy (GTDB): domain Bacteria; phylum Deinococcota; class Deinococci; order Deinococcales; family Trueperaceae; genus JBCCBI01. The sequence goes on from JBCCOX010000397.1 coordinate 1,880, forward strand.
TGCACTTTCATAGTGTTACCAGATAGTTGCTGTGGTTGCATCTTGGTAGTCAAAGGTGTCAAATGCACTTCATCTTGAGATGGAGCTGTAATGACGCTAACGACCTTGTCTTATGTAACCTTGTCTTATGTAACCTTGTCTTATGTGACCTTGTCTTATGTGAAGTTGTCTTATATAGACATACCTTGTTAGCAGGTTTATTAGCTAGAATAAAGATTATGGTTATTAGCTTAGCGCCCCTAACCGCACCCAATATTTCTGTACCGCACGCTTTTACCACTCGAGCAGGTGGCATAAGCCCAGCACCCTACACAAGCCTCAATTTAGGCCTTAGTTCTGGCGATAGTGAAGTTAACGTTGCCGAAAATCGCAGCCGCATGCTCGAGGCCTTTGGGAGTAGCCAAGACCAGTGCTGCGCGTTTCATCAAGTTCACAGCAGCACAATTGTAACAGCTAAACCAACTTATTTTGAACTAGAAGCTGATGCTAGCATCACCAACGACCCCACCCTCACGTTGATTATTAGCACCGCTGACTGCTTACCTATTTTGTTTTATGATCCGGTTCAGCAGGTTATTGGTGCAGCCCACTGCGGCTGGCGTGGCACAGTAGCTGGGCTAGCTTGCAAGATGATTCGCCGTTTTGCCGATGATTATGGCAGCACACCCGCAGATATTCACGTGGCGATAGGTCCGGGCATTAGCCAAGCCAACTATCAAGTTGGTGCTGAAGTTGTAGGGGCGTTTCAGGAGGCTGGATTTTCAGATAGCTGTTATGCACCAGATGGCACAGGGCGTTACAAGCTTGACCTAGTAGCAGCTAACCGTGAGGTGTTAACGGCGGCAGGTGTGCGCAACATTTGGCAAAGTCCTTATTGCAGCTTTGCAGAACCAGCTTTATTCTACTCACATCGGCGCGACAAAGGTCGTACAGGACGGCATTGGGCACTCATCAAATTGACTTAGCAAACTGCCTCAAGTTTAAACTTTGATTCAACCACTATGAGAGTTGCTAGATTCTATGAGCAGCTTTAGGGACGTTCTACATCATGCTGATGCCGTTGACGTTAACAAACTAGCAGTTCTGCAAGTAGTTGTTACAGGTGATTAATGACCTTGTTGCGTCTAGAGAGCGGGAGACAACTACCTATGGCAGTCAACACCGCTATCATCACACGTGCATTCAGTGACATCATCTAAATTCGTGCGTACCATCTTGTCATGTGATTGTTAAAAAGTATGCCTTAACAAAAGTACGCCTTGTAATAGTGGCGAGCATTGTGATGCGTCAATGTATCATATGACCGCTCTGCGTGCTGTTGATGTGATCAGTATCGTCAAAATTAGGGATTAGCAAGGTCAACTCAACTTGTGCTGTATCAAGTGAGTATATGAGTGCCTAATCCATCAACATCAGTAACCTAATCATACGCTGGCGCGATGGCTGTTGGGATGCTTTTTACGGAGCGTGGGATGTATTTTTTGCCCCGATCTATCTGAAAATCACCATGTTCAAAGCTCACAACAACTTTACCTTCAGGTAAGTGATAGCTAACACCTGCGTCTTCAACAATTTCCCGAACGTCATCACGTGCCATGATAGGCGTGCGAATGCTGTCTACAAAGCGCCAACGTATTTCATGAGCAAGATGCCGCAAATGATTTTGATAAAGCGGGCTTTTACGCAGGGCAACCTCGAGCCATCTCCCTTTACGCCACTGAAGCTGTATGTAAATGGCTTGTACAGTTGTCCCGCTGGCAAGTGCAAACCACACACCTTCAACACCCATACCGAGGTGTAGTGCCAGCAAATAGGCGAGTGGCACTACAACAACCAAGCGCCCAAAAGTTGTGCCAATGAGTCCTGGGCGGGTATCCCCAGCACCGCGCATGGCACCGTTGGTGACCATTGCAATAGCCAATAGGGGTTGAGCAAAGGTGTTAATTCGCAAGTAAGATGTTCCTGCCGCAAGCACCACCGGGTGTCCGCTGGCGTCGAACAAGCGGATAATCTGTGGCGCAAAAATAATAATGGGTAGCGCCACAACCGACATCACCATAATGCCCAGTATCACGGCGACATCGCCATTTTCCCAAGCACGTTTAACGCGCCAGCCGCCTAGCGCTTGCCCTACAAGAGAGGTTGCTGCTACGTTCACCCCTAAGCCGGGCATAAACGCCAGTGACTCCACCTGGAAGCCGATGGCGAGTGCGGCTGCGCCATAGGTTCCCGCTGCTGTTGAGGTAACAATGCCAATCACCAGCAGTTGGGCACTGTTACGCACCACGCCCTGCAAGCCAGAGGGCACGCCAATGGACAAAATATCCCCAAAGGTGCGCCAGTTAGGGCGGTAGGTTCCGGGCAGTAGCCGAATCACATTTTTACCCGAGTAAATGATAGCAATACCGATGACACACCCTAAAAAGCGTGCTGCTACCGTGCCCATAGCTGCACCAGCTACCCCAAACGCGGGCAAGGGCCCCACACCAAACATAAATAGGTAGTTAAACCCAATGTTGAGGAGGTTAATCGTACCCACTAAGTAAAGCGGTGTGAGGGTATCTCCTGCACCTTGCATGACCCGCCCAACGACTAAATTGAGGATGAGGAATAGCGTTCCTAAAAAGAGAATTTGCAAGTATTCAGTACCTAAAACCACTGCCACTGGATCACCATCCCCATTGAGCCAGCGCAACAGGGGATTTGCTGCTAAATACCCAATGACAGTGAGCACCAGCGACATCAGCACACTCAAAGAGAGGGCTTGGCGGGTTAAAAAACTGATGCGGGGTGCGTCCTTTGCGCCTCTTGCTTGGGCCACCAAGGCCATTGCACCCGCTGCCACCGACAAAAACATAATGAGCACCAGCATGCGAATGGTCGTGCTCATGCCCACTGCGGCAATGGCAATAGGGCCCAGCCTGCCGGCCATAAAAACGTCTACGACATTGACGACACTTTGTAGTAAATTTGCTGCCATCACAGGCAGCGCTAAAGTCCAAACTTGTTTAAAAATCGGTTTGTAGTGGGCAACAGCAGCTAAGGTCATGACGCCAACGCTAGCACAGTTAGGCGCGTCACTTTTTTGTCATGGTTACGTAGCTGGTATTGTGTTAACAGTTAACGCTGTCATGTTGGCACAGCATCATCCGCACAGCACAGTATTGTCTGGAACCACTAAGCTAATGCGCGAGCCCGCAAAAACTTTACATATTTCTAAGCCCGCGTGATAAAGT
>JBCCOX010000398.1:0-5095 GCA_039025155.1 Deinococcota bacterium
GCTTGCCGGTTCTAAGGTTGCAGGCGCTGCGCCAAGGTGTAAGGCTTGCCCTGGACCACGAATATCTATGCTGGTTTCGCCGTACAAGCCTGTCACTAACTCAGCTAAACGCTCGCCGTACTTTTTAAGTTGCTCAAAGTGGAACTTGTGGCGGTCATCAAAGATGAGCGTGAGCTTGCTGCCGTTAATTTCTGCCTCAGCAGGTTTGATAAACGCTTTTAAGCGCACGCCAGCTTGAGCCTGAATCTTGTGCCAGTCGAGGTTGGCGGGCGGTCTTGCGGTGGCAGGTTGAGAAGAAGATGCTGCTTGGGTTGGTGCTAGCTGCGGTGATGATGTTTGTGGCGGCGTTCGCGTGGGGTTGGGAGGTTGTGCGTCTCCATGGGGATTAAATTCAGGTAACGTACTGCTGGATTGAGCTTGCGGGGCAGGCGCAGCTTGCACAGCATGAGATGTTGCGTCTCCTACAAAAGCAGCCTCACTTGGAACGTTGCCAACAAGGGCGTTATGCCCTTTAACCAAGGCAACTTCTAACGAAAATAAGTCGTTATAACGCACAAAGCGCTCAGTTTCGTCATCTAGTGCGTGAATGAGCCGCAACATGGCGGGTTCGTCTAGGGGCAACCTAAAGCTATACCCATCCATGCCGAGATTGGCATAAAGCGCGTCTCGCAAGGTCATGATGAGCCGTTCAGCCAAACTGCGTGGCGCAAAGCCAGCCCGGTAAAGTTCAGCGGCGGCCTCAAAAAGAGCATTTAGCTCACCGTTTACGAGGGCTTTAGCTAGAGCTTGCAAGCGCTCTTGGGGCGGCAGGCCCAGGGCTGTTTCGGCGTCTTGATAGCTAATGGCTTGACCGGATACAAGGAGGCGCTCGAGCAAGGACTCCGCATCCCGCATGGCGCCATCAGCGGCTCTTGCCACCAAACTGAGCGCACTTGGTTCAGCGTCTACCCCCGCTAATTCGCACAAATGGACAAGTTTACTCTCAATTTCAGCATCACTTAAACGCCGAAATCGGAAATGCTGACAGCGCGAGAGAATTGTCGGCGGGAGTTTTTCAGGTTCGGTTGTCGCCAAAATGAACACGAGATTCGCCGGGGGTTCCTCGAGCGTCTTTAAGAGCGCGTTAGACGCAGACTTGGTGAGCATGTGGGCCTCATCCAAAATCCACACCCGCTTGCCACCACGAATGGCACTCAAATTTACTTTTTCACGCAGGTCGCGGATGTCCTCAACGGAGTTGTTGCTAGCAGCATCCAGCTCAATCACATCTGGGTGGCTCGCTTGGCGCACGGCCATGCACGAGTCACACTCACCACAAGGTGGCGTGGTTTCATGAGCGCGTTCACAGTTCACGGCCATTGCCAAAAGCCGTGCGGTGGTTGTTTTGCCCACGCCGCGCGGGCCGCTAAACAGATAGGCATGGCCAATGCGGTTTTTAGACAGCGCCAATTTCAGCACGTCTTTGACGTGGTCTTGCCCAATAACCTGCGCGAAAGTGATGGGCCGTGCTTGTTGGTAGATGGCTGTCATGCAAGTTTATGGTATCACTCTTGACACCTTAAAACGGTGGCCACTTGGACGTGCTAGGTTGCGCACATGAGCAAGACTTTTGATGCTGCTTTAAAGAGATGCTACTTTAAAGAACAGTAAATAGTGGCATAATCACTTGTTCGTTACATAATCTAGCTGATGCTGTAAAAGAAAACCTGACAAACTACCCACCTATGACCGATCTTGAAAGCTTTGACATTAGCCCTTTGAGGCGTGCTGTGATGCGGCTCGAGGAGGGCCTCAGCCGCTACCGTCAAGATGAACGTGACACGCAAATTCGTGACGGGCTCGTTCAGCGATTTGAGTTTACCTACGAACTTGCTCACAAAACGCTGCGCCGCTATCTGGTGAGTGTAGCTGCAAGCCCCGACAGCTATGCTGAGGCTAGTTTTGCTGAGCTTATTCGCGCAGCTAATGCCCGGGGCTTGTTGCAAAGTGAGTGGGCGCAGTGGCGCACCTACCGGGCCATGCGTGCCAAAACCAGTCACACCTATGACGAACATGTTGCACTCGAGGTTGTTGCTATCATCCCGCTATTTTTAGGTGAGAGTCAGTACCTACTAACTCAGCTCCAGCAAGCTTTAGGGCTAGAGCTTCCGCCAATTGACATTCAACCTGAACACTGGCAGCTTTTGCAAACAATCCTGCGCAGGTACGTCCCAGACTATACAGTGTGGGCCTTTGGATCACGTGTAAAGGGTCACGCTCAGCCGTATGCCGACCTTGACCTAGCTCTTGAAGTTGACGGCCCGTTACCTGCACAGCAGCGCGCTGCGCTCGAGGAGGCCCTGCGCGAATCTAGCTTACCGTGGCCAGTTGATGTGCTGGACTGGCTAACGACCTCGGCTGACTTTAAGGCGCGTATTGAAGCTGAGCGCGTGATGTTACTCGCTCGAAAATCTTAACGACAAAACTTGTAGTTGCTCTAAAAGAGCATTAAGCCGTCAACTGCTGGCTGCCAAAAAATATCACTGCGCATGCCCCAGTGACGCATAGGACTGTACAAAAAAAGCCACGGTGCATCCCTCACAATGTGCTGTTGTACCTGACTGTAAAGTGCCTGTTTGTCAGATGCGTGCGTGGTGTTGGCGATGGCGTCAATAGCATCATCAACTGCCGAATTTTGATAACCCAACCACCACGGGCCCTTAACTCCCGAATGAAACTTTTCACGTAACACTCGGTAGCTGCTGATGGGGCTCGAGTCAAACACGCAAGCATCTTGCACCTGACTCGCCCGCACCATCTCAGCATAAGCTGGGCGGTCGTCATGTAAGTTCACGGTGACATTAATACCTATCTCAGCACACTGTTGGGCAATGGTTCTAGTCAAGCGTGGGGATTCGTGGGGGTGAATAGTAGGCGCGTCTAACACTAGGCTAAGCTCACTGATGCCGGCATCGTCAAGCAGCCGGCGAGCTTTGTCTGGGTTGTAGTCGTAACCTGAACTGCCACCATCAAATCCTGAATGTAAAGGTGTCAGGGGGCCGTGTAGCGGCAGTGCGTAGCCTTGGTGGAGTGCTTTAATAAGCTGTTTAGTATCAACTGCGTAGTTGATGGCTTGGCGCACCCGCACATCACGGACTGCGTCAGACGCCATGTTAAACATGATGATCACACAGACAGTGCTTTGCAAGCTCACGAGCCGCGCGCTGTGGACAACATCTGGCAAGTGTGCCAAAGGAACCTCGCTGATGATATGTGCTTGGTGGGCAAGCAAAGCGTTAACGCGCGCTTCGGGGTTAGCTTGGGCGCGAAACTCGAGCGTATCCACCCCTTTGGAATCACGCCAGTAATCTGCAAAGGGCTCGAGCACTACGCTGTCATCTGCTAGCTCAGCAAGCTTGTAGCCGCCTGTGCCGATAATCTCTGTTTCTAAGGCGGCATCACCCAAACGGTCTGCCGGCATAATAGGAAATCTTTCCAGTATGTCCAGCAGTTCAGACGCAGGTTCAGGCATGTCAATACGCACGCCTAACTCACCTGTGCTGGTGAGTGTTGCCCCTGCTAAATAGCTTTGATAGACGCCAGCGGTTCCCAGTTCTCCACCGAGGTCGTGATCACGAATGCGCTCGAGGTTGGCCACAACATCCCCAGCAGTTAGGGGGCTTCCGTCGTGAAAGTGTACACCTTGCTGTAGCTCGAGCTGCCACTTGCGCCCATCTTCAGACACCTGCCAGGTTTTAGCAAGCTGGGGGTGAATATTTCCGGTGGCGTCACGACTTACCAGCGGTTCAACCACGTTGGCCAAAATACTGAGGCGGTTTTTGTCGTCGCTATTGACATGCGGGTCGCCAAATCGCACATGAGGCTGCAAAATGATGCGTTCCATGCACACACTATGCCACACTATCGCTTGCATTATGGATGAAGTTGAGGTTGAGTTAAGGGGATGGCGTCTTGGATAGCATCACATCCAGAGCTGACTCAGGTTGTTTAACAGGTTGATACCCTGATTACCTCAACGGGTTCTGAGATAGTATCGAGCACTATGAAGATGCTTATTCAGATGACGCCTTGTCGCGTTGACTACGGTTGTTGCGGGCAGTCAGAATAACCCCAACCAGCAAAATACCTGCGCCGGTAGCTGTAAGTACCGAGGGGATTTCAGTAAAGACAATGAGTGCTAGTAATGCCGCGCCAATAGGCTCGAGCAAAATCACCGTGGCGACCAAGGTGGGTGGTAGGTAATTCATGGTGTAGTTAAAACTGGTGTGGCCAATGAGCTGCGGCACAAGCGCCAGTAAGACGAGCCACAACCACGTAAGCGCAGGATACGGCGCATAGGGCAAGTTAAATACAAGTGGTAAAGGGAGTAAGGCAAGTGCTGCCACCGCATACGCGCTACCCACATAAGCGGGTAAAGACAAGCCCCGCCGCTGCGCTGAGCGGCCTAGGAGCAAGTAAGCAGAGATAGCAATAGCACCTACCAGCGCTAAGCCGTTGCCAAGTGCAGGCTGACTGCCGATGCTCGAGCCGTCAAACCCAATCAGCGCCCCACCAAGTACAGCTAGCACTGCCCCAAGGAGTACCGTAAGGGGTGGGGCAAGTCCTAAAAAAAGCCAGCTAAACAGCGCCATCCAAAGTGGATTGGTGTTGACCAGCGCTGCGCTGGCGGTCACGCTGGTGTAGCTCAGCGAGCTTATCCAAGTTGCAAAGTGCGCTGCCAAACAGAGCCCAGCAAGTATGGCGTAAGGTGCATTTTGAAAGCTTAGCGGCGTGCGTTTCAAGGCGCGCAGTGTGAACGGGGCAAGGGCGAGGCTGGCAAATAACATGCGGTAAAGTGCCACTACCACACCGGGGGCAGCGGCCAAGCGAATAAAGACCGCAGCCGTACTAACAGCTAGCACGCCTATTGTAAGCGCTAGGCGTGGGCGAATAGCCGGTAAATGAGTGTCAGCTTGAGCTTGCTCAAAGGATGCTGGCAAGGCTGCTAAGGTTGAGCCTGAATGTTGAGCTTTCACATTCTGGTCTTTAGCTCCCTGATGGTCGGCAGTTTGCTTTTGAGACCCCTGTTGTTTAGAAAACCAAGGCACAAACCATA
>JBCCOX010000399.1:0-5091 GCA_039025155.1 Deinococcota bacterium
GTATCCAGCTGGGCCAGCTGGGTTAATACAGCCTATCGAACTTACCAGCACAGGTATTTTGAATCACGCGCAAAATGTTGACGCCGCCAAAGAATTTGCTAGCTACCTCAACACCGATGACGTTTGGTTACCTTTGGCTCGAGACGGGTTCGCGTTTTTCATACCCGCGTTTGAAAAGTTTGAAGACAACCCGGCCATGCCTTGGAACACCGATCCCAAACTCGCGGCGTTCAAAGGGATTGCTCAAAATGGAGCTCACTCTGGCTATCCGGCAGGACCCACGCTCGAAGCCAACGATATCTTCGTCAACTTTGTTGTTACAGACATGTTTGCCAAAGTAACTAGTGGCGCGGCATCCGTTGATGATGCCATCGCTGATGCCATTGAAGCTATTGAGGATATTTACAGTTAGTCGCTCCTAGTTGCCTTGGTCCTAATCGCCTTAGTAATTAAATGTGCTAGATGCCTTTCAGATGGACAAATGGAGGGCGTTTGGCACATCTCATCACATGAAGGACAGATGCTGTGACAACACTTAAGTCTCACCAGCGAGTTAATACTTCCAAAGTTAATAAGTTGAGTCGTTTTTTTGATGATGAAAAAACCCTGGGGCCCCTTATGGTTACCCCAGTTGTGATTTTGATTTTGTCTTTAGTTGCTTACCCGTTTGTGCGAGCACTGTGGTTGAGCATGACAGATCTACGGGTGGCCCAGGCTGCAACGGGCAATTTTGTGGGCATTGAAAACTACCTCAAACTGTGGAACCGCACCGTTTTTCGTGAGAAGGTATTTGTCAATACCCTTATCTATACCTTGGGTGCTGTGCCCATCAAAGTTGTTCTAGGACTTATCTTGGCGCTTGTCCTCAACCGTAAACGCCTTCTTTTTGTAGGGTTTTTTCGGGGGGTTGCACTACTACCTTGGGTTATACCTGCGTCGTTAAGTATTTTGGTGTGGAGCTGGATGTTTGAGCCAACGTTTAGTGTCTTAAACCTACTACTAGAAAGCGTCAACTTTCCGGGTGCTCCCTTTTTATGGCTGGGTAGGCCCAACCTCGCCTTTTTCTCGGTTATGCTCGTTAATATTTGGCGGGGCTTACCCTTTTTTGCAGTGCTTTACCTAGCCGCTTTACAAAACGTTCCGGTTGACCTTACCGAAGCTGCCAAGACAGATGGTGCCAATGCCTTTCAGCAATTTTTTTATGTGACCGTACCGTCTATTTTACCGGTCATCATTGTGACGTCGCTATTTTCACTCGTGCAAACCTCGGGTGAAGTTCAGATTGTGCAAGTGCTAACCCGCGGCGGGCCTTTTGACACAACGCACGTTTTAGGCACCTACGCCTATCAGCAAGCCATGCTCAGCGGCAGAATTGGTGAAGGTGCGGCTGTGTCCCTTTATTTGTTTCCCGTACTACTCTTCGTGGTCATTATGCAGTTGCGCTATTTCCAACGCGAGGTTTAGGCATGCGGCTACTATCCTCCCAACGTTCCCAAAGGCTGGCTATGGACGTCGTTGCGTACGCATTACTGCTAGTGTTCATGGCGTTTTTGTTGTTCCCTTTGTACTTTATGGTCGTCACCATGCTCAAACCCGAAGCGGAGATAACCTCGCTCATAGCACCCCTAGGCGTGCGCAGTCCCACGCTTGACAACATCCGAGCGCTGTTTACAGATACGCCATTTTTACGCTGGTCACTAAACAGTACGATTGTAGCGGTATCAACCACCGTAATTTCAACGTCGATTGCGATCTTGGCAGCTTACGCACTGGTCCGCTACAAATTTCGCGGTGCTCAAACGATTAGCATGGCTATTTTTATTACCTACTTAGTACCCTCAACCTTGTTGTTTATACCCATGACCGTCGTCGTCCGTGAGCTAGGTTTGTTTGATAACATCTTTGGACTCATCGTGGTTTACCCAACCATGGCAGCACCTTTAGCAACTTGGCTACTCACAGGATTTTTCCGTACCATTCCCCGCGAGCTTGAAGCCGCCGCGCGCATTGATGGGGCGAGTTACTGGCAAGCGTTTTATATGGTGACGTTACCGCTAGCACGCTCGGGAATTATCAGCACTGGTATTTTTACGTTTACGGTGTCCTGGAATGAGTATTTGTACGCGCTTGCGCTACTGCCCTCATCATCTAGTCAAACCTTACCCGTTGGCGTGCCCAATGCGTTTGCGTTCGGTGATGCGTTTTTTTGGGGACCTTTGATGACGGCTGCGGTGCTGGGATCTGTGCCAATTGTACTTGTCTATTCTCTATCGATGAAAGCGTTCGTTTCAGGGATGACCGCAGGGGCTGTTAAAGGATGAGTAATATAGCTGGGCATATGCGTTAAAAATCGAAGGTGCATTGCGGTGTATGAAAGCGTTCGACTCCCTGCTCTGCCCACTCGGTGAGCACGGTTTGGTAGGGATCGTTAACGTGATACGGTTTGGTTTTCTGGGCCTCGAGCCAAGCCGCTAGCACTCCCTTCAGCCATTGGACTACCTCTGGCTTTGAGGTGGCGAGGTTAGTGGTCTGATGTGGGTCTTCTACCATGTCGTAGAGCGCAATCTCATCTAATGGAAACCCGCCATCATGGTAGATTGTTAGCAGCGCATAGTCGCGCGTGCGAACGCAGCGTTGCAACGAATGCAGGCCGTGACCCCACACCAAATGGTCTCGGTCGGGCCATGCTCCACCGCGCAAGCCGCCCGCAAACGAGGTACCGTCGTAGTGCGCAGGCACCTCGCCGCCGAGTAAGTCGATTAACGTCGCACTGAGGTCGACGTTGTAGAGAAACGAAGCGTTGGTGCTGGGCGTATCGGTCAGCCCGGGCCAAGAAAGGATCAGCGGAACGCGGTGCACGCACTCGTGGGCGCAGTAGTGATCTTTGTAGATGCCGTGTTCTCCCTGGGCTTCGCCGTGATCGGCAGAGATGATGACGGCCGTGTCAACGAGCACGCCCTGGGCTTCAAGTTTCCCCAAAAGCTGCCCGATGTGGTGGTCGGTGTACATGATCTGCGCGTCGTAGCCGTCGATCAGGTGTTCAACGTCTTCGCGACTACGAATTAGCTCCGGCATGCTGGGCGGTGGCGTCACCCCGGGGCGGAACAACCGGTTAGCAGTCGTGCATACCCCGTTTTTGGGTAGCGGCATGGTCTGCTGGGCGGCAATTACCTCCTCGGTTGGCCAGTCTACTGAGACTGGCATCTCCCGCACGCGGTCAAACCAGTCAATCGGGGCGTGATAGTTGCAGTGCGGGTCCCAGAAGTTCACGTATAGAAAAAAGTCGTCCCGACCCGCGTTTTGGTCTAGCCAGTGGAGCACCGGGGCGGTCACCTCGTGGGCTTGTTCGTCACCTGCTTCCAGGTTAGGTGAGTGAAACTCAGACCAGCCAAAGCTGAACCAGGTTGCGCAGTGCCGCCAAGCAAAATTGGTAAAGGCGATTGTGTCGATGTTGCGTTCGCGCAAGACGCGTTGTAGCAGTTGGTTTTCCTGCTTTGGACCGCCGTATTGGTTCTCGAGAACGTACGGTTTAGACGCCGCGCCACCATGCGTCACAACCCCGGAGTTGATACCGAACCGACCAGTTACAAAATTGTGTCGCGAGGGCATACACGGCGAGTCAGCGCAGTAGTAATGATCAAACCGGACGCCGCGCTTGGCGATTTGGTCAATATTAGGCGAGATCGACCGAGCGTAGCCGTAGCAGCCGAGGTGGTCGGGGCGTAAGCTGTCAATATCAATATAGATAATGCGCAAGGTGAGTCTCCATCTGGAATTGTCTACTTCCTAGGCTTTCATTTTATTGCCTTCTGCTTCATTAATATTCAGACACTGCTTGTCGTCTTCAAAGGTTCATTGAGTTCGTTAATAGCTCACTATGGTTGCCTTGTTTTATAAGCTTACTGTCTAAGACAGAGGTAGATTTGTTGAGAATAGCGATAAGTAGGGTGTGTCTTTAAGAGTCGCTCTGTCAACCCACTGGTTGCTGGGCATGTTGGTTTTTTGCATGAGATCGGGCCACCTTGTAAGGCAAGCACACAGGTTGCCCTGTGGCGGGATCGTTCACTATATTGACGTGTACCTTAAAAACTCTGAGCAGTAACTCTGGTGTCATCACCTCGTGGGGACTACCATCCGCAACGATCTTTCCCTGCTGCAAAACGAGCATTCGTTCGCTATAACTGGCAGCTTGGTTGAGGTCGTGGAGAACCAGTACAACGGTCATATGGCGTTCTTTGTTGAGCCGTTCAACCAATTCTAGGACTTCGAGCTGATACCCCACATCTAAAAAGGTTGTGGGTTCATCGAGCAGTAGAAGCTCGGTGTCTTGGGCTAGTGTGAGCGCTAACCACGCCCGTTGCCGTTCACCACCTGAAAGAGCATCTAACGAACGGTTGGCGTAGTGGGTCATGTTGGTGAGCTCGAGCGCCGTTTTAACGGCCTCATGGTCTTGATGTTTGAGCATCCTAAGCGCGCCCACGTGCGGAAAACGTCCTTGTTCAACCAGTTCCGCCACGGTAAGTCCGCGCGGCGCACTCGGTCCCTGCGGCAAAATTGCTAGCTCACGTGCAACCTGTTGACTAGGAAGTTTTTGGATAGCTTTCCCGTCTAGATAAACTACCCCGCTACTTATAGGTAAAAGCCTAGCTAATGACTTAAGTAACGTAGACTTGCCTGAGCCGTTAGGACCAACCAAGGCAGTGACTTTGCCGCGTTCTAAACTGGTGGATAAGTTTTCAATAACTTGCCGATCGGCGTAGCCTACAGACACGTCTTGAGCTTCTAAAAATGGTGTTGAGTGGGTCGAGCTAGCCGAAGGGTGCGTGGTCACGGTGTTACCTTTCTCCATACGTGTAGGTTTGGAAATTTATTGTGATCGAGGATTCATGGCGTAGTGCAAAAATGACCAAAACATGACCAGCGCTGTTACGCCACGCAGCCATAAGAAGTGTGTCCAGGTAACTTGTAAGCTGTGTATCTCAGCAGGAAGGTCGTTATCTGTGAGTCCCGTGATAAGTTGCGTGCTTACTAGGTTCGATCCCAGCAGCACAACAACTGTATAAATGACGAAAGCTATGAGGCCAATCCTGA
>JBCCOX010000400.1:0-5079 GCA_039025155.1 Deinococcota bacterium
ATCGTCTGGCACAACCCATTATACAAACCAGCGCATGGCAAAACGTTGAGGGGTGAGAGTGTCATACAACGTACGTAAACGTACTTTAAAGAAGATACTACTAAACGCAACTATAGGTAGCTATGTTTGTTAGTTGCTCGAGCTAACCCCAAAATCCACGTGCAGCGCGCCGGAGCAACACGCAAACACAGACACAGATAACGACGTTAAAACTTTAAGTCTATTTCTAACCATACACGGGCGAGGCACGCTTGCCTCGCTCAAAATTTTGGTTGACAGCCTTAAGCAGCAATCTGCAGGATGCTAATGCTATGTAGCTCTCAAATCATCTGCGGGATAGGTTAAGAGAATCCTTTTTCCTCGTTCAGGCTAGTAATAGCAGTTCCAGGATCAGTTCCCCCACACTTAGTGGGTCTATTTCTACTCCCATAGGTCGCACGCGCAACTGCCTGTGGCAGTTACTCGTGGAAACGCTATAAATTTCAAACCTTATCATGTTCGTTGAGATTTTCTCAGTCCAAGACGCAATATCTGATAACTTTTGGGTTTATGACACATAATATCTAGCAGAATATCTATAGGTAAAACTTGTTAAAAGTTGGAGAGAATCCAGAACATCTATTGACAACTCGGCAATTCGTATCTAAAATAGGTACAGATGAATAGCCAGTTTGCGGTTGCCGTCCACACCCTTACTGCTTTGGCAGTATCCCGTGATCAGCGTGTAACCAGTGAACAGATAGGAGAAAGTGTGAATACCAATCCGTCGTTTATTCGTCGGGTGTTAAAGCATTTACGTGCAGCACATCTGGTGACATCACGCTCGGGCGTGGGGGGCGGACTTCAACTTACGAAAGCTCCAGAAGACATCAGTTTACAGATGGTCTACACAGCCATGCGCACAACAGATCTTTTTCCACTTCACGCCAACACCAATCCCGATTGTCCTGTTGGTAACAACATTGCACCTGTACTCGCACACCGTTTTGCAGATGCAGAAGCTGACCTGCTCGAGAGCCTCGCCAAGGTTTCCATAGCTGACATTGCCCGCGATGTTTTAGAACGACGTCAAGAGATTTAATTTTTTTCAACTTATTCGTATCTAATTTAGATACAAAAAGGAGTTCAGATGAAAATCATCATAAGTGTGGTTGCGTTACTTATCTCGTTTGGGTTAAGCCAGACAGTTTCTATTCAAGAGAGTAACAAACAGTTGGTTGAAACGTTTTTTACAGTCGTCTTAAATGAAGGAAACTTAGCTCGAGCAGGTGAGTTTATTGCCACTGACTACATTCAGCACAACCCTATGGTTCCGCAAGGGTTAGAAGGCTTTGTTGAAGGTTTAGCGCTGTGGCGAGATGCTTTCCCAAACTACAACTCGAGCATCAATGACATTATTGCTGAAGGGGACAAGGTGTGGGTTTGGCATACTGCCACAGGTACGCATATCAATGATTACTTTGATCTAGCTGCAACGGGCAACACATTTGAGCTGGATGTACTCGATATTTTTGTTGTCCGAGACGGTAAGCTCACAGAACACTGGGATATTTTTTATTTTTCCGTTCTCGCGCGCCAACTTTTAGAAGATTAATGTGACCAACATAGAGACGGTTCAAGCCTTTTACACAGCCTTACGCTCGAGCAACTACGCTGCAGTTTCAGCCTTGCTAGATGATGATTTCACCTTGCATCAAGCTCCCTCGCTCCCTTATGGCGGCGAATACCAAGGTGTTGACGGTATCAAGACTTTTTTTCAACTCTTTTTTGACGTGTGGGAACGTTTTTCTTCTCAACGTGTTCGCTATGTTGATGTTGATAACCACAGCGTCTTAGCGTTGTCTCAGATTAGTGCAACGACAACAACAGGTGTTGACCTTGATATGCCAATGGCGCAAGTTTTTCACGTCAAAGATGGGAAATTGCTCGAGGCACGTCCTTTTTATTGGGATACGGCGGCTATCGTCCAAGCTGTTGGTAAGTAAAAAACCCCGAGGGATATTGACGCTAGCTTGCTTCTAGGAGTGTCTCGAGTACTTCCTGCAACCTGCGCGCGCGTGTTTTAGCAGTTTTAGCTGAGCTAATGCGGTGGGTGAGGCCGCGCCGTTTACCGACGGTGAGTGCGTCCCAGGCATCTGCAGCTTGGCTGTTTTCGCTTAACGCTTGCTGGAGCTCGAGTGGCACGTCAACAGCCTCTTGATCGACCACCTCAAAACGCACTTCAACCTCATCTCCCACGCCTACCCCAGCATCTTTCAAGAGTTGTTTGGACAGCATGATGTACCAGCGGCCCCTGACTGGTTGCCACGCACCTTCAAAAGGTTGCTCGGCAATTTCACCGCTTACGCGCAAGCGTGGATATTTGTCTAGCGGCAAGTCAGCGTGGAGTTCCTCTGGCAAAAAGATAGCCGTGTAGCGATACGTGCCGAGGTTGTGGTGTTCGATGAAACCTGTAAATGTATGGGGGTAAAAGCTCACAGAACATTTTATAAGCTCATGGCTGCGGATATGTACAGATAGCTCGAGACCGTCAGCACACTCAAGGTGAGCCACAAGGTGATGGATGCAAGTGCTTTTTTCATGAGGTCACCTCCTGTTCTAAATGCATTAATGATGTAACTAAGCAATTTAATAACTCACATAGGGTGAGATTGATGATTATCGTCAAACCTTTGCTTAGTTACTCACTGTGACCAGTATGCGCCAGTTCTCATGAGAATTGATGTGCATTTTCAGGACTCTCTTCACATAATTGACACGTGTGACAAACACCACGCCTACGGGCTCGAGCTATCCCAACACCCCTTAAACAATATGGCAAATCTTTAGGTTTTATGGCGCATGAGCGTAGTCAATGAGTGCTTTATGTGTTCTGTGAACAGATTTAAAGATTACCCAGAGGACATTTAGCCCTTGGGTGTCGTTTGTGAGCAGGCGTACCATACGAGCAACCTTAGGTGTTTCACAATCTTCGTTCGAAGGATCACAAGCAACCCTCATAAACGCAATGCCATCTTTGTAGCATCTTGCCATGTGGCAGGGTGAGCGGTGTGCTGTCCGTTTTTAGAGTAAGCCTTATGATCACGCCCCGCCCAAAGTAGGGTCACTTCTTTTTGTTAGGTGTTAATCGTACTTGGTGTTAATCGTACTTAGTAACGCTAAGGTTTAACTTTAGCCTTAGACGAATACCTCTAACACAAGCCCTGAACAGGAGGTTCGGCACAATGACCCAACATCACGAATCTCGAGTAACGCAAGCCATCAACTCAGCCACCATAGATGGTAACGAAGCTGTGGCTAGGGTGGCCCATCAACTCAATGATGTGATTGCCATCTACCCCATCACGCCATCGTCACCTATGGGTGAACTGTCCGACCAGTGGAGTGTCCAAGGCAAAACCAATATTTGGGGCAGTGTGCCACTGGTACAAGAAATGCAAGCTGAGGGTGGTGCTGCTGGCGCCGTTCACGGCGCGCTGCAAACAGGCGCGCTCACAACGACCTTTACCGCCAGCCAGGGCCTTTTGTTGATGATTCCCAACATGTACAAAATTGCCGGTGAACTTACCAGCACGGTCTTTCATGTAGCAGCTCGCTCGGTGGCTGCTCAAGCGCTATCTATTTTTGGCGACCACAGTGATGTCATGGCAACGCGCGCTACTGGTTTTGGCATGATTTTTGCAGGTTCCGTGCAAGAAGCACACGACTTCGTGGCGGTTGCTCAAGCGAGCAGCCTTGCCAGCCGCATCCCCTTTGTGCATTCGATTGACGGTTTTAGAACCTCCCATGAGGTTATGAAAATTGCCACCTTAAGTGATAGCGACTTGCGCGCACTTATAGATGACGACCTTGTACGCGCCCACAGAAACCGCGCACTTTCGCCAGATGCACCGGTGATTCGCGGCACAGCGCAAAACCCAGATGTGTTCTTCCAAGCCAGAGAAAGCGTGAACCGCTATTACGACGCTGCACCGGACATTGTACAAGCACAGATGGATAAATTTGCGAGCGTCACCGGGCGGCAGTATCACTTATTTGATTACATTGGCGCGCCAGACGCTGAACGGGTCATTGTCCTTATGGGTTCAGGCGCTGAAACGGCTGATGAAACCGTGCGTTACTTGAACGCACAAGGTGAGCGTGTGGGCATGATTAAAGTGCGCGTGTACCGCCCCTTCTCAATTTCACACTTCATGGACGCACTACCTAGCACCACCAAAGTCATTACGGCGCTTGACCGCACTAAAGAACCTGGTGGCGCAGGTGAGCCTTTGTATCAAGATGTTGTCACGGCAATCAGTGAGCGTAATAGCGACATACGTGTTATTGGTGGGCGCTACGGGCTATCATCCAAAGAATTTACTCCTGCGATGATTGCACGCATCTTTACAGAAATGACAAAAGATGCACCCAAAAACCACTTCACCATTGGCATTAATGACGACCTCACCCATACCAGTTTGGATTACGACACAAGTATTGAAACACCTCAAGCAGGTGTCACCCAAGCTATTTTTTGGGGGCTTGGCTCAGACGGTACGGTGGGTGCGAACAAAAACACCATTAAAATTATCGGTGAAGATACTGACAACTACGCCCAAGGTTATTTTGTCTACGACTCCAAAAAGTCTGGTGCACGCACCATTTCCCACTTGCGCTTTGGCCCTGAGCCTATCCGCAGCACCTACTTAATCACAACCGCAGATTTTGTGGCGGTACATCAGTTTGGCTTTTTCTGGCGTTTTGATGTGCTAGCTGAAGCAGCCCCCGGTGCTACCTTACTATTAAATAGTCCCTACCCTGCTAGCGAAGTGTGGGACAACCTACCCCGTAGCGTGCAAGAAACCATCTTGCAAAAACAACTTAAGGTCTACAGCATCAACGCGTATGACGTAGCCCAAGAGCTTGGCTTAGGCAACCGCATTAATACCATTATGCAAACCTGCTTTTTTGCCATTAGCGGTATCTTGCCACAGGACGAAGCCATCACCAAAATTAAAGAGGCTATTCGTAAAACCTACGGTAAACGCGGTGAGCTTGTGGTTGAACGCAACTTTGCGGCGGTAGATGCGGCACTGG
>JBCCOX010000401.1:0-5060 GCA_039025155.1 Deinococcota bacterium
GTGCGCAAGGGCGTCTTTGGCACTACTTACGGCAAAGGCCATATGTTTAATCGATTTAACGTTGAGATTTGTCGCTAGCATGTGTCGTCCTTTCGGTTAGCAACTTTAGCGAGCTAAGTTTATGTCATTAATATACAGTGTAAAGTTGCTATATTTGACATCAAGTTTTTGAATAGCCTTGGCTTGTGAATAGCTGTGACAGCTGACGAGATGATACCCGTTTTAGTCATCACTCTAGCTGCGTGCGGAGTGTTTCGAGAACATACTCTACATCGTCATCACTGAGTTCAACCGTCACCGGTAACGAGAGTAGTTCTTTTGCTATCTGATTGGTTACGGGCAACGCCTCCGCATCAAGCATTCTGTTTTTATAGACGTTGTAATCGTAAATGGGCGGCGCATAGTGCAAAACTACCTCAATACCTGCTTCCCGCAACGCCTGATAAATCCGCTGCTGATCCGGCACGCGAATGGTGTAGGAGCGGAACGTTGGTTGTGATACCTCTCGAAAGCTAGGCAGGATGGCGCTCGAGCCCGTTAGCCCCTCTGTATAGGTCTTGACAATACTGCGACGTTTCTCTGTCCACTTGCTAAGATAAGGTAATTTGATACTTACCAAAGCAGCTTGTAAAGGGTCTAAAGGAACGTGGTAGCCTTCGGCAACATAGTTTTGATACCCGGGTGTAGGATGTTTTTCCGGCGAATGTCCATAGCCCGCGAGGTAACGTAAGCGTTCAGCAATAGCCTCATCATTGGTCGTGACTATACCCCCGCTACCAACACAGCCTATCGGCTTAAGCGGCGCAAAACTAAATACACAAGCGTCAGCAAACGCGCTTACCGGTTGACCGTAATCACAGGCTCCTGTGGCTAGGGCGGCATCCTCAATTATTTTGAGGTTGTGCTTATCGGCAATGTCACGGAGTCGTTTGACATCCGCAGGGTGGCCGTGCAGGTCAACGGGTAAAAGTGCCACGGTTCGTTCACTGATGAGCGGCTCCACGAGTTCAGGATTCATTGTGTAGTCGGTTTCTAAAATGTCGCACAAGACGGGCACAGCACCACAACAAGAAATGGCACCCGTCGTGGAAATATCAGAATTGGCGACCGTAATGACCTCATCACCTGGACCGACCCCACACGCGCGCAGGGCGATGAATATAGCTATTGTCCCTGAGTGAACCGCGCTGGCATAGCGCTGTCCAACGGCCTCACCAAACTGGGTCTCGAGCCGACACCTAACGTCTGCCCCCTCACCTGACACGGGACCAAATAGGAGGGGCTCGAGCGCCGCCAGAATCTCACCCCGCAATGCTTGGTGGGTTTCATGCACCCGAGAACGTGGTATCCGGAACATACTTAGGCTTGCACCGCTAACTTCACTAGGTCGCCTACATCCTCGAGAGTTTCTAAGTGTGAACACAGGTCTATAATTTGCTGGGTACGGTCAGTGGGCAAGCAATCTTTAACCAAGCTGCGGAACTTTTGCTCAAACTCCACGTCAGTGAGCATATTTTCAGGCTCACCCTTAGCATGTTCTACCCGCCCTTCATAAACGGTGCCGTCCTTGGTCATAATCTTAACGTTACAGCCATTTTTTTCTGGATAAGCCGCTTCGATGGCGTCGTCTAATATGACCGTAACCAGCGGCCACAAGCGGCGCATTTCGGGCTCGCCGTAAGCCTCAATGTCCTCTTTGTACCAACTTCCTCTATTAAGCACCACCGCGACGGTCACGGGTAAACTAAACCCGGCCTGACCCACCGTCTGTGGATCATAATTCACCCGAAACGAGGGGGTAATGGCACCCGTGTAGCTGCGAATTTCAATGGACTCAATCTCAGCGAGGTTGGGACGCCCTTTGCTGAGTAGTTCCTGAGTCGCATCGACACAGGCATGGACATGACGGCAGCCTGCGTGGGGCTTAAAGCCTGTGTTGGCTAGGGCAAACGGGGTCCCGAGTTTATCCAGATAATGCTCGTCATAGCCGGGGCCAAAGGCGTGGAAATAACCGTAGTCACCATCCAGCGCACCTGGGGGACCCCTAAAGCCAAAAGCTGCCATTTTCGCTGCATAAATACCATTTTTAGCTGCGTAACCCGACAAAAGGTCTTTGGTGTCACAAAGCCCTGCATCGTAAACGTACTGCTCAGTGCCACACGCCATGTCGGTCGAAAGCGCCAACGCTTGGGCGGTTTGCTTGGCATCTAAGCCCATTGCTAAAGCAGCCGTTACGGCACTGGCGAGTGTACCTGATTGACTTTTTTGGTCCAACCCTTTTTCCCGTTGGGCTTTTTTCACGGCGGGATGCACAATCCCAACCACGTCGTAACCTGCTGCCATTGCAGTGATGACTTGCTGACCACTAAGCTTTCTTTTTTCACCTATAGCCAAGAGAAGCGGGACAAGTTCAGCAGCAACGTGCCCACAAGTACGACTCGAGTCATCCATGCCTAAATGTTTTGCCATGACGGCATTGGCAAAGGCAGCACCTTCTACCGTGCTTTGTGCGCCACTGCCCATGAGGGTTGCTTCGTTACCTGCCTCTAATTGGGCAAAGTTTGTTGTTAGCTCTCCCAAATCGGTCTGATAACCACCTATGGTTGTACCAATGGTGTCTAGAATAATCTGACGCGCCCTCGTAATGGTTAAGTCGTCTAAGTCTTCAAACTTAAGCTTATGAGCATAGTTAGCTATTTTCTCAACGGGGTTTTTTGCAACCTCTTCTTTTACTAATGTTTGTTCCATTTAAATCTCGCTTTCAAGGGAACTCATTTTTCAAGCTGCATGTAGTACCTATGTGCATTGTGGGACGACATCCTTACGCCCCCTTCAGGGGTTACCAAGAAGTTATCTGAAATAAGGAAACCGCGATTGTTTTCTAACACCGTTCCCGGGTGAAACGACAGCACCATGTTAGGCTTCAACACAAACTCGGGTGCTACCGGGGAACTAGGTCCGTCACTACCGTCCAGCCCGGTACTGTGGCAGTCGGGGGTATGTTTACCGTCTACGGGAAAGCCCAAGTCGCGCAGTGTCTGATCGTTGGCCTCAGAAATCATTTGGAACGTATTGCCAGCTTTGGCAACCGCTGAAGAGTTTTCTACCGCACGCAGGTAGCCTTGTAGGAGCGCGTGAACATCATCAGGCAGGTCATTAAAAGAGAAGACGGTGGTCATTTCCAACCAGTAGCCCCAAGGTGACTCGTAAACAATTTCAAAGTTGATGATGTCATCTTCTTTCATGCGCAAGTCTTTGGGCGTTGGCACGGTAAAAGTTGTTATATCTAACGAGAGTTTGGTACGTCCCCAAAACGCACCTTTGGACTTAACAAAAGCTTCGGTCGCTGCGCACACATCCCAGTAGCGCGCGCCAACATAAGCGTGTTCCCGAAACACATCCAAGCTGGCATCTAAAATAGCCCCGTTTTGCTGGATAGCCTCGAGCTCAAACGGTGACTTGATTTGGCGAATCGCGTTGTAATCGCCCGTAACTTCCAGTATCTCAAAGCCCTCGAGGGCAGCCATAAATTGCTGATACGTCCCCACCGGCAAGAGCTTATTCATATTGACCATGCCAATGCGTTTACTCTTCTGGGCGTAGTCTTTGGCGAGTTGGGTCGTGCGCGCCAGGATATTGTCCGGCGACTCAACCCGCTCGGGCAGGGTAGTGGTTTCGTTGCGGCTCCACACGCCTTGGTACGAACTCCAAACCTCGAGCCAAGGATGAGGATCTTCTACCCCCAAGACAACGTAGCCAGCCCCGCCCCACAAATGCGCGTTGCTGATGTAGCGAATACCGCCCATGCCCCCGGTGGCACCACTTCCTATAATGATGAGCGCGCCAAGGTCACTAGCTTGCATCATGGTCTGAATACGCTTAATGCGCTGCGCAACGTCTCGTTTTAAGGCTTCATGCGTTAACATAACTTCTCCTATAGGTTCTAGACATTGATGGCTTAAATACGGAGGTCTTAGGGGTTGATAGCCTGAATGCTGAGGTCCTAGTGTTTGATGACCTAGAAATTGAGATCTTAGCTGTCGAAGTACTAGATGTTGAGGTCTTGGATGCTGGGGTCTTAGCGGTTGACGGCTTAAACGTTGATAATTTGACAGTTGATAACTCAAACATTGACGTCTTGAATGTCAATAAATTAGCGGTCGATGACTCAGATGTTAATAACTTGGATGCTGAGGTTTTAGCGGTTGATGGCTTAACGGTTGAGACATCGGATGCAAGTAGGTCAGATACTAACTTGCGTTCAGACATTAACCTCTTCGACTAAATCCCCTAAGATAGCTAGTGTGGTGTCTTCGGGCAATACCGGCCACGAGCCACCCGCGTGAAGCATAATGCCCGCTTTGGGGGCTTTAATTTCTTCAATAACCTTGCCTTCAAAAGGATGTCTGACAATGCCAATTTGTTCGCCTGCTGCAACGGATTTGCCTCTTTTAGCCGCGTCCATAAAAACAAAGCCACGTTCACCTGTCGGTTTTAGGACTGTATGTGCGTCGATAACTGAAATACTCGAGCTTTCATATTCAGGCTGTCCGGCTAACATGCCTAAGTGCTTCATAGCGTTTAACACAGCGTTTTCAATACGAGATAAGGTCTCTGTCCTATGATCGCGCAATCCCGGACCACCACCTAGCCACGCAGAAACCACCTGTTTACCGTCTTCTGCAGCGCAAAATGCTGAAGAGCTATCTACCGGTTGCCCTAGTAAAACTTGGTCCAAACCTAGCGCCATCGCTAGCTGGCGTGATGTTTCTTCCTCACCCGTTTTGTAAACGCCAGCGTAGCGGTGATAGCTCCACTGCGCACCTGTACGAATATCAAGAAGGGCATCTGCTTTTGAAATAACCTCTTGATAGTAGTGGTAAATCATCTGCTCACTGACCGTGCCGTCAGCGCGGCCCCTGCCTAGGGTATTTAAGTCTTTATTGTCCCAAGCGGCGTTGACCTGTTCAAACTCAAAGCCGCTGGTGTTCATAAGCGGTACTAACACCAAGGTTCCTGATAGGTCGGCAGGATTCAGGGATTTGACAACTTGGGGTAAC
>JBCCOX010000402.1:0-5057 GCA_039025155.1 Deinococcota bacterium
CGAGTGTCGGACGTGGCCGCTGTACGCGATACTACCGAGGACGTCAACAGTTACGCCCGCTTAAACGGTGAGCCCATTGTGCTGCTCGAGGTCTTTAAGCAGTCCGATGCCAACGCCGTAGCCGTGGCCGAGGGCGTTCGTACAACACTCAACAATCTGGAACTCCCCCAGAACGCTGAAGCTATCGTCGTGTTGGACAGTACCGAGTTTATTGCTAACTCAGTTAGTGACACCATCCGCGAAACTGCCCTAGCTGTGGTGATTGTCGGGCTCATCATTTTGCTGTTTGTAGGACGCTTAGGTTCAGTCTTCTCGGTTGTGATCGCCATTCCCATTTCATTTTCAGGCGCG
The DNA here is from genome assembly GCA_039025155.1 of Deinococcota bacterium. Lineage (GTDB taxonomy): Bacteria > Deinococcota > Deinococci > Deinococcales > Trueperaceae > JBCCBI01. Next base: position 352 of record JBCCOX010000402.1, read on the forward strand.
CTCATCGCCTTTGCGCTCCTCGGCTTTACCTACAACATCATTTCGCTTCTTGCAGTTACGGTAGCCGTAGGTCTGGTGGTCGACGATTCTATTGTGATTGCCGAAAACGCCACCCGCTACCGCGATATGGGCTACAGCGCGCTCGAGTCTGTTTTCAAAGGTGCAGGTGAAGTGAGTACACCGGTACTCGCCTCCACCTTGTCACTTTTAGCGGTGTTTTTGCCCATCTCGTTTTTGCCGGGTATTTTGGGGGATCTTTTCTCGGAATTTGGGTTAACCCTCGCTGCCACCATCGCCACATCTTATTTAGAAGCCATGTTCTTTTTAACCGTGCGACTTGCTTACTTACCCGACCCCTACCTGGCCAATTGGCAAACCTTTGGCGGCGCGTTTGGTAAGTTCGTCAGCGACATACGCCGCAACCTGCGCGCCCTACGCCGTCCTGGTATGTACGTTCTCATGGTCATTGTGGGACTCGCCGGATTTATTGCACTAAGAACAGCGTTTGATGGACCCACACCACTTAGCTTAGGTATTCTTGCTGTGCTCGTGCTGGCTGTTCCTTTGCTGGTGGCTATACTTACCTACATCCTGCGCATCGTCACATTTTTTGTAGGGGCGCTTTTATACAGTGCGTTTCGCGGGGTTGGCTACTCGTTTGAACGCTTACAGGTTGTCTACAGCCGTATGCTTAGGGCGGTTTTGCGCGCACCTGCCATCATTTTGGTAGTTGCGTTTTTACTCTTTTTAAGCTTGGGCTACGTAGCACCGCAAATTGGCTTTAGCTTCACAGCTGACCCGGATAGCGGTCAGGCCGTTGTCAGTTTGGAGCTTCCCAATACCAGTAACCTCGGCGAGACAAATTCGGTAGCGTTTGCGCTCGAGGAACGCTTGCTCGTCTCTCCGCTGGTAACCAGCATTCAAACGAGTGTGGGCGTCGGCGGTGATGACATTAGCACCGAAAACCCAACCAACGCTGAAATGCTCATCAACCTCGTGCCCAAAGACCAACGGGAGGATAGCACCGCTGAAATTGCCGGGCAGTTGCAGGACATGTTGCGCGCCGAGCTAGATGTCATCTATCCAGCCGCAGTTGTTTCTGCTGGCGCGTTTGACAACTTTGGACCACCGGAATCCAGCGCCTACGATGTGTCGCTGAGTGGGAACAACCTAGACATCGTCCGCGAACGCGACGCCCTAGCCAGGGACATCGTGCAAAATCATCCGGCGCTTATCAATGTCGACTCGAGCCTCAGCGATACCGTCAGTGAGCGCGTGTTTGTGCTGGACAGCGCCAAACTTGTTGGCACCGGGCTATCCGCAGCAGACGTTTACACGGCCTTGCGCGTCTACAACGTAGGCATTACCTCGGGCAACGTGCGCACCGGCGGTGAAGACTACGATATTCGCATTAAAGCTAATCCCAGCTTGCTAGCTGATGAACAAGCCCTGCTCAGCTTGCCCGTATTTTCGCAAGCCCTGGGGCGCTCGCTGCCTTTGTCCGAGTTTGGTCGCTTTGAACTACGCGAAGCCCCTACAACCGTCTACCGCAATAGTCAAACCTATGCCACGACCGTGGTCGCCGACATTTCACCCACCAGTGACCTTACGCTCAGCCAAGTGCGTGCAGAGGTTCGCCAAGACCTCATCGATGCTGGCGTGGTAGACGACCAAGTCACCTTCACCCAAGCGAGCGCGTTCGACCTCACGGGCGACCTGATTTTGTATACGCCAATTGCGTTTGCACTCGCACTGCTCCTGAACTATTTGGTGATCGCTAGCCAGTTCAACAGCTTCCGCTTCCCACTTTATTTGATGCTCACCATCCCGCTGGCCTTTGTGGGCGCGTTTTGGCTCCTCTTTGTGACCAACACCTCGCTGGATGTCAACAGTGCCCTCGGACTGGTCATCTTGGTGGGTCTTGTTACTAAAAACGCCATCTTGCTCCTCGATGTCGTCGTGAGCGGTCTACAGGGTGAGTTCACCAACCTCAAAGATGCTCTGGTGAACGCCGGCGAGCGCCGTTTGCGCCCTATTATGATGACAACGCTCACGCTGGTCGCCATCAGTTTACCGCTCTTGTTCGGTAGTGGGACAGGCAGTGAGTTCCGCCGCCCCTTAGGGCTTATCATTTTCGGTGGGGTCACGGCCTCAGCCCTGCTCACCCTGTTTGTTGTGCCTGCTGCGTTTTACCTATTTGAACGCCGCCGCCTTGAAACACCGGACACAAGTAGCAATATTGAAGGGCAAAGCAGTGAGGCATCCCAGCGCGTGCCTAGTCCTATGCCAACACCCTTACCCGAAGCAACTGATTGAGTTTAGTTGCCTGAACAGCTTTGTTAAGACCTCTACAGTTGCTTGTAGAGGTCTTTTTAACTCGAGATATTGCTTTAGAGATGGCTCGTGATAGCTCTTTATACGAAATCCGCTTACATACCGAATAATGCCTAAAGGCATCATCTCGTCCAGCGCGGATTTCGTAGCTTATCTTACCTGCTCTGGCAGGGGTTGATCCCTTCGGGAATCAACCGGATTTGGTATTATGTGTCTAGTTGAGTATCAGCAGCATCTTTTTCACGCTTACGTCCTGGACCTGAGTCTGATTTGTTGCTGGCAACCTCGAGCCAGACACCCACAGCCCCAAATAGAATTAGCAGCAAGAAAAAGAGTTGCGATTGTCCATTGAAACGCATATCGCGAACACCACTTGCCAGCGTTACGATAATACAAAAGGTAATGAATGAGATAATACTTAATAGCTTAAAGTAGGTCGTATTTTTCACGTGTAGAGGCTACCATTTAATCTTGCTGAAGTGCGTTGTAACCATATGGAGTAAGCAAGTTTGCTGACTGAACTAACCGTGACCAGGTCCTAATACCTTCCCCAGTTCCAGCCGGTGCAAAACCGTACTTTCACGTCTAGGACATTCGTACCTGCTAACTCGTAAGGGCAGGACTATACTGGCGACAACGTTAATAAGATTGTGCTCGAGCACACCTAAACCAACACTCATTTGTGACTTGTAAATCTTGTATGTTAACAAGCTGTCTTGCAAGTATCTTTTGAGATTGTGGCTATTTCACAAGCGTTGCTACACGGTACAGCGCTTGCACTGTAGTTGCACTGTAGTTGCACTGTGGCTGTATGTTGCGTCTTGCGCACCCTAGAGATTGACCTGAGCATCTCAACCTCGCACATCTTAAGGCCGCGTCATCTTTATCCACAACGCACACACATCGCACAGTGCCAGATGACTAACCGTAATGTTTAGGAGTAATGTGCCATGGCCAAAAAATGGGTGTATCTGTTTAATGAGGTTGACCAAGCAGAAATCTATGTAAATGGTAGCTGGGACAGCGTGCGCGCGCTACTTGGTGGCAAAGGCGCGAATCTTGCCGATATGACCCGCTTGGGTGTGCCCGTGCCACCGGGGTTTACGGTCACAACCGAAGCCTGTAATGCCTACTCCCAAAGCCACAGCTTCCCAGACGATATGTGGGAGCAAGAACTCCACGCCCTGCACAGCCTTGAAACGCAAACGGGCAAAGCATTTGGTAATCCCAGTAAGCCCCTACTTGTGTCCTGTCGGTCAGGGGCAAAATTTTCGATGCCGGGCATGATGGACACCATTTTAGATATTGGGTTAAATGATGCCGTTGCTGAAGGGCTCATTCGTGCAGGCGCGGACTCGAGGTTTGTCTACGATTCTTACAGGCGCTTGGTACAAATGTTTGGCAGCGTTGTTTTAGACGTTCCAGACGATGTCTTTGAGGCTGTCATTAGCGCGCGCCGCGACATGGTGGGCGTTAAGAGTGACGTTAACTTGCAAACCGAAGACTGGCAGGAAATCACCCGGAAATTTAAAGCCATTGTGCACACCTATACCGGGCAAGACTTCCCAGAAGACCCGCTCGAGCAACTCAAACTAGCCACCGAAGCCGTCTTTAAATCGTGGAATGGTAAGCGCGCGTTTGACTACCGAAATGCTGCGGGCATCGCCCACGACCTAGGTACGGCTGTGAACATTGTGACGATGGTCTTTGGCAACATGGGCGATGACTGCGGTACGGGCGTGGCCATGTCCCGCAATGCCTCAACCGGTGAAAATGCCTTAGAAGGCGACTACCTCACCAACGCTCAAGGTGAAGACGTAGTGGCCGGCATCCGCATTACCCAGCCCTTAAGCGACCTACAAAAAGCCATGCCAGACATTTACGACGAGTTTGAGGCCATTGCCCACAAGCTCGAGCGTCACTACCGCAACATGCAAGACATGGAATTTACCATTGAGCATGGGAAGTTATGGATTTTACAAACGCGCGACGGCAAACGCACTGCCCAAGCTGAGGTTCGCATTGCCGTAGATATGGTGAACGAAGGGCTCATTAACAAACGCGAAGCCGTTTCTCGTGTGAAACCTGAACAAGTTGAGTTTTTCTTGCACCCGCAACTCGACAGCCAAGCTCGCAAAGAGGCCAAGCTACTCGCCAAAGGACTCAACGTTTCTCCGGGCGCAGCCGTAGGGGTTGTCGCGTTTGATGCTGACACAGCAGAGCGTTGGGCCAAAGAAGATCATAAGCCTGTCATCATGGTCCGCCCTGAAACCAAACCAGATGACGTTCACGGCATGCTTGCTGCCAAGGGCATCCTCACCTCACGGGGTGGGCGCACCAGTCACGCAGCACTCGTCGCGCGGCAATTTGGC
>JBCCOX010000403.1:0-5055 GCA_039025155.1 Deinococcota bacterium
GCCAAGCCTTGGAGATAGGCAAAACCACCATCGGTGAAAACCACCCAAACTACGCGACCGGCCTCAACAACCTTGCCAATGTCCTCCAGTCAAAAGGTAAATACCCTGAAGCCGAGCAGTTATACCGCCAAGCTGTAGAGACAATTAAAACTACCCTTGGTGAAAACCATCCAAGCTACGCGACTCACCTCAACAACCTTGCGTATTTGCTCACGAAAACAGACGAGTATGAGGAAGCAGAAAGTTTGTATCGCCAAGCGATAGCAATAAGCAAAGCCACTATCGGTGAAAATCATCCAATTTACGCGACTCGTCTCAACAATCTTGCGGAGTTGCTCGAGACAACGGGGCGTGCTACTGAGGCTGCTGAGCTATTAGCACAACTTTGAGCACAAAGCTATATGTTGTACACAACCTTTTCCACCCGTCATGTTAGCTGGGTTTGAGTTGTCATGTTTTTAATTGGCGGTATCTCGAACCATCTGCCCTAACAACCTTGTCAGCACACTTGCACTCGCAACACTCAAACTCCCTTGCCGCACATCCGCTAACATCGCTTGGTAATGATTTAACGTCTTCTGCTTCTGCTGTGGCTCCAAAAGCTGCTTGGTGGTGAGCTTTTGCTGAATGGCTTGTAACGCCAGCGTCTCCTGAATAAAGCGGTTGTCCATCACTAAGCCCCTTGCCGCAAGTTGCTCCCACGTGTCATCACTGGCAAGGCGCTGCAAACGGTCGCGTAACCAGCCCATCGAGAGGTGATCGCCAATATCGTAGAAGGCCTTGGCAGCATCTTGAACACTACAAGGCGCAAGTTGGCTCACGTGAACAATAGCGAGGGCACTGGGTAGGTAGTCCAATAGAGCAATGTGGGCAGCTAGGTCACCATCAAAGCCAAGCGCTTTAAAATTTGTGTGGCGTTCGTCGTATAGGTAGTGCTGTAACTCTGGCAGTAAGCCCACTAAATCTGTGCGTAGCGTCGTTAGCGCTGCACCGTAGTTACTGAGGAACGCGTCTGCATCTTGGTGAATCTGGGCGTGTTGCACCAACCAGTGGCTAATCGTTTCCAGCGCTTTGACCAGTTCGTGAATGGCGTCGTACTGGGCACTGGCTGGAAGGGTGTTGTCCAGTGCGTAAATGCTTTCAAGGAAGCTGTCCGCACCCAGTAACTCACTGGCGATGAGCGTAGCGCGCACAATGGTGGTGGGGTCGCTGCTGCTGTCCAGCACGGCGCGGTTCACGTAGGTCATACCCATAAGGTCAATGATGCGGTTGGTGACTTCGGTGGCGACAATTTCGCGCCGCAAGGAGTGGGTGTTGACAGCATCTGGATAGCGTGTGCTGAGGACGTTGGGGAAATAGCTGTGGAGGTAGTCAGTGATAAAGGCTTCGTCGGGGACGGTGGACTCGAGCAACGCCCCAAATACCTCCATCTTGGCGTAGGCTAGTAAAATCGCTAACTCTGGACGGGTTAAGCCTGCACCAGCTTGCGCTCGAGCCTCATAGGTTTTGCGGTTGGGCAAAAACTCCACTGCCGCGTTGAGTCCTGCGTGTTCTGCGAGGTGGCTTTGCAAATCTCTAAAAATACCCAAGTTACTCTGACTGCGTCCGCTAGCAAGCGACAAGCATAACGACTGCGTGTAGTTATTGCGCAGGACAAGCTCACTGACCTCATCCGTCATGGTTTTGAGGAGTTCATTGCGGGCATCTTCTGTTAAGACACCGTTTTGAACGAGGGGCTGTAAGAGGATTTTGATGTTGACTTCGTGGTCAGACATATCCACGCCGCCGGAGTTGTCGATGGCATCGGTATTGATGCATCCGCCGTTGGCTGCGTATTCAATGCGGGCAAGTTGGGTAAACCCGAGGTTGCCACCCTCACCCACAACTTTGACGCGCAGGTCATTGGCATCTACCCGGACGCTGTCGTTGCTACTATCACCAACATCCGCATGGCGTTCGCTATCTGACTTGACATAGGTGCCAATGCCGCCGTTCCAGAGGAGGTCAGCAGGAGCGTGCAAAATAGCTTGAATGAGGTCTTGCCCGCTTAGTTCGCTGGCTTCAATCTTGAGCTTAGCCTGCACTTGGGGCGAGATAGGGATGACTTTAGCTTGCCTCGAGTACACCCCACCACCCTCACTTATGAGAGTCTTGTCGTAATCCTCCCAGGTAGAGCGTGGCAACTGAAACAACCGCTCCCGTTCTGCATAACTTGCTTTGGGGTCAGGGTCGGGGTCTAAAAAGATGTGTAAGTGGTTAAACGCCGCGATCAGTTGCACGGTGTCTGTGTAGAGGAGGCCGTTCCCAAACACATCACCAGACATGTCGCCAATGCCCACAGTGGTGAAGGTATCTTCTTTGACGTTAATACCGAGTTCGCGGAAGTGCCGGGCGGTACATTCCCAGGCACCCCGCGCCGTGATGCCCTCTTTTTTGTGGTCATAACCTTGTGAGCCGCCGGACGCAAAGGCATCCCCCAGCCAAAAGTTGTACTCATGGGCGATGGCGTTGGCAACATCGCTAAACGTGGCGGTGCCTTTGTCGGCAGCTACAACCAAGTAGGGGTCGGGATCATCGTAAATCACAAGACCTTCTGGTTGGACAATCTCGCCATCAACACGGTTGTCAGTAAGGTCGAGTAAGCCGCGAATGAAGGTTTGGTATTGAGTTTTGACATATTCGCGGAGTTCTTCACGGGTTTCGGGGGCGTTTTTGATGACAAAGCCGCCCTTGGAGCCAACCGGCACAATCACGGCGTTTTTGGTCATCTGCGTTTTCATGAGGCCCAGAACTTCGGTGCGGAAGTCGTCGGGGCGGTCACTCCAGCGGAGGCCGCCTCGAGCAACTTTGCCACCACGCAAATGAATACCCTCAGTTGTAGGGCTGGTCACAACAATCTCAAACATGGGGCGCGGGTCGGGCATACTGGTGACGTTGTGGGAGTTAATTTTGATGCTGATGAAGTCTTTACCCAAGTAAAAGTTGGTGCGGAGGCTAGCATCAACTAAGTTAAACAACCTGCGTAAGGTGCGGTCTTCAGGCAGCGAGCTAACCTGCTCGAGCTCATCCACAAACTTCTCTCTACACACCTCAAATGGGCGCGTTGTAAGCTCAGGATTAAACTTACAATCAAACGCTTCAAACAAGAGCGCGGCAAGTTCCGGGTGATGCAGCAAGGTGTCATTGATAAAGCGGCGGCTTGTGGCAGCATCAATTTGTGCGTAGTACATCTGATAGCTGCGCAGCAGCGCCACTTGGCGAATGCTCAGTCCAGCACGTGCAACGAGGGCGTTTAAGCGGTCATTATCCACGTTACCGCGTAGCAGCAGTAAGAGGGCGTCGCGTAATCTGGGGGCGTCTTGCTCGATGTTGAGAAGTTCTCGGCTATTCGTCTGTACCCGGAAGATGTCAATGCCACTGAGTGGCACAAAACGGTGGTGCTCGAGCGTCGCCGTTGACAAGTCGTCTGTATTGGGATCGTGGTGGGTAGCAAAATCGGCTGCGTAAGAAATCTGCTCGAGCACGCGCAAACCAAGGTTCTCGAGTAGCGGCAGTACATCACTCACAACCAGCGTGCGTTCGTGGTGGTAGATAGTGAGGTGTGTGGCCCCGCCACCATAAGGACAGTCGTCCAGATTCGCAAAATCAATGACGTAATCTTTAGGAGCCTCAGTATCATTGAGAGCTTCAATGTTGGCTATATCTACCAAGGCGCGTTCGACAGAAGTGTTAGCTTGATAAGCATCACTTAATGCGTGGCTGTAAAAGTTAGTGAGGGCTTGCCCTTCTTGGAGGCCGTAGCTTTGCTTGAGGGAGGTTTCTAACTTATCTGCCCAGGTTCTAGTGAGGTCAAACACAGCACGCTCGAGCGTCGGCAAATCAACCTCAGCCGCTGGCATGTCAGTCAAAAAGAAAAAGTGAAAGCGCACTTGGGCGTCGTCTTCACCCATCGCCAGTTGGTAGTCCACGTGGCGGGCGCTCACGGCATCAAATAAAAAGGTTTGAATATTGCGGCGCACCTCAGCGTCAAAACGGTCGCGCGGCATAATCACCATGATGGCAAGGCCGCGGTCTAGCGGGTCGCTGCGCAGAGTTAGTCGCACGCCTTCATCGTGCAGTAGGCCCATGATGGCGCGAATGCTCTTATGAAGCTCAGGGACGCTACTCCAAAAGAGTTCTTCGCGCGGCATGGAGTTAAAGATGGAGGTTATTTCTTTGTAGTTGTGCGACCCCACCGGGGCTTTATCAAGCTCAATCACTTGGGTAAGTTTGCGTTTAAGGAGTGGGATGTCTTCAACTTGGGCAAACAGTGCTTTGGAGGTAAACAGACCCACAAAGCGCTGCTCACCCCGAATTTGCCATGTGTCAGACATCTTTTTGAGGCCAATGTAGTCGAGTCGGGCGGGACGGTGGACGGTGGATTCAGCGTTGGCTTTAGTCACCAGTAAAAGCTCACCACCTGTGATGCGCTCGCGCAAGCTATCTGGAATGGAGGCGAGTGGGACGGGCTCGAGGTAACGACTACCCTCTAACTTACGCAAAATACCCAACGCACTGTCTTGGTGAACCTGCAAGTGGTTTGCACCGTTAACATCCATAATGTCGTACTCGCGGTAACCCAAAAATACAAAGTTACCGTCGTCGAGCCAGTCCAAAAAGGCAATATAATCTTCTAAGTCTTGGGCTTGCTCGCGGTGATAGCCTTGGGCGCTCACCTCTCGCAAGTGCCTAAGGCGGTAGGTTAACACGCGCACCTGCTCACACATGGCCGCGTAGTCGTTGGTAGCTAAAATGACATCGTTCAAAACATCTGTAAGGCGCGTTTTAAGCTGGTCGTGTTTGGTGGACGGCCGTAAAAAGAATACCTCAAACGTCTCTCGCTGGGCTTTGGGGGTGCTGTCGTCACTGGCCCAGAGGCGTTTAATTTGCCCACCCGCATCACGTTCAACGCCCAAAATAGGGTGGATGAGGTCCACGAGCCCAGCGCGTTGCCGTTGCAATTCTGCTTTGAGCGAGTCCACAACAAACGGCCGGTCTGCCAGCGCCACCATCACC
>JBCCOX010000404.1:0-5054 GCA_039025155.1 Deinococcota bacterium
AGGTCTTGATGTTGATGCTTGCTCAGCTTGGTTACCAGCAAGTTCTTCTTTGAGGCTCGCAAACTCATCCGCGTTAATCTCACCTTTGGCAAAACGTTCACGGGCTGTGTTCAAGGCCTCATCGTTACCAGTTGCACGTTGCTGATGCCCTCTGCTTGACCAGCCGCCCCAGCCGCCCATACGGTATCTACGCCCGTGAATAAACCCGCGAATGAGCGTCGCTAGCACAATAAAAAAGAGAATGGTTCCCAGCAAGTTCAAAAACCCTAAGCCAAAGCCCATGCCACCAGCCATACCATGAGGTCCAAAACCTGCGCCAGTAAATCCGTGTCCTGCGAGTGCATAACTCATGTGTTATGTCCTTTCTTCGAGCCGTGAAGTGTGTTGAGTGGCTCGAGCTGGGACTAGCATAGGGCGCGGCGCATGAAGGCTGAACAGGTCTTATGTGAACGTGGTGTGAATCTATTGATGGTGGCTCGAGCAGACTTTTTGGCAAAAATGCCCATCAATTTTGTACGCACCCAACAGATTATGAGTATTTGATGTAAAATTTACAACAAAGCTACCTCAACATGTCACAAAATACCACCATATCGCCAGCAATCAGCGTCTAGGAAGCTTTATTGATGGGTTCATGATCTTGGCAACTCACTACTAACTTTGTTGCCGTGCGCATGGTACATTTCCAATATGTTTCAAAGGCTTGCGTCGTGGCTAAACCGCAACCTTATTAAAGTTGCTGCACAAACGACAACGGTTGTCCCACCAGATAATGCCACCTTTCAAGAAGGCATCACCTTTCATAATGGGCAACCTTCGTCTGAGCGACACGTTAACACCAAAACCTGGCTTTTAAAACGCACGCTTTACCTCGTCATCTTTTCACTGGGCAGTATAGGCGGCTGGCTTGCATTTGGGTTAGTCACCAACACTAACTCAACAGGACGCTATGTCATTGCGGCTGGGCTTGGGTTGCTCACGATCTTAACGGTCCTGCTTTGGTACCGCCTGCTCACCACCCGCATCTTTGAGCGCTCTGTTGCCCTTGTAACAGGCTTACTCACCTTGTCTGGCTTGCTTGTGGCGCTTTACAACCCTTCTCAGTTAGCCCAAGTCAGCCCCGAAGTTACAGATCAACTTCAGCAAGTGAGTGACTTTGTCACGTGGAGTCATGCTTTATTTGTTTTTTACTTTATGTTAGGCAACCGTTACGGGCTGCTTTACGCTGCTGTTTTGTACAGCCTTGGCCTGAGTATTGCAGTACCTTTTTTGGCGGATACAACTGCAGATTCAGCTAGCCAGTATTTACTCGTCAAATACTTTTTAACCAGCCCTTTTGAAATTGTGCTACTCATGGCACTCAGCTACTTTATTGAGCAAAAAGTTCATGTTGTGGGCCAGTCCAACGTGTGGATGAGCACAGCGTTTTATGACTCGCTCACCGGGCTACCCAACCGGCGCTTTTTACAGCGCCGTGTCAGCGACTTAATTGCCCAAAAACAACCTTTTGGCTTACTGCTGCTTGACATTGACAACTTCAAACGCTTTAACGACGCCCTAGGACACCACGGTGGCGACACGCTGTTGCGCCGGGTAGCACGCCGCCTAGAAACGGCCATACCGCACCATTTGTTTGCAAGAGTAAGCAGCGACGAATTTGCATTTGTCATCTTAGATCATAACGACAAAGCTATTTTAGACCGTGCCAACTGGATTCTAGACAGCTTCCGCCGCCCCTTTCATGTGGCTAATGCACCCTATGATCTTCAGGGGAGTGTGGGCGTGGTGCTCTACGAAACGCTCGCCGACAACAGTCATGGCATTACTGGGTCTTTACAAAACAACTTGCAAGATGCTGACCTTCAGCCAGAAGCAGGCATTGAGCAGGCATCTATGAACGAATTTAGCGCTAGTAGCTATACGCAACATGTAACTCAAGCAGCAACCACCACCCAAACTAACGATGAGCTTGCTGAAGGCTTGCTGCGCAAAGCAGACATTGCCGTTCAAGAAGCAAAGATGTCAGGTAAGTCTCGCTATCAGATTTACGCTGCTCAACTGGGTGTGAAACAAGCGCGCGTTCTCACGATTGAGCAATCGCTTAGAGATGCATTTGCACAGTCGCTCAAGGACACTCGAGCCACAGCCGCAACAAAGCGCAACACGCGCATCGAGGGGTTACTTTTACTCTTTCAACCTGTTATGTCATTAACAGATAACAAAGTGCGGAAGCTCGAGGTCTTGCTGCGCTGGCAACATCCTGTTTTGGGGCCTTTATCGCCAGAAGAATTTGTACCTATTGCCGAAAAAAGCGGGCTTATTGTACCTTTGGGAACGTGGGTCTTGCACCGCGCTTGTGAACAGATGGCGCAGTGGCACAGTGAGGGTGTCTGTTTACAAGCGCAGTGTAAAATTGCCGTGAACGTGTCTGCAGCTCAGTTTTTACAAAGTGATCTCGCCCAGCAAGTGGCTTATATTTTACGCTATTACAACTTGCCAGCTTCCTGTTTAGAACTAGAAATCACCGAGAGCATGGCTATGGACAACCTCGAGCACAGCATTAAGCAACTCAACATTTTGCGTAGTCTAGGCGTCACCATTTCACTCGACGACTTTGGCACGGGCTATGCATCTTTAGCTAGTTTGCATGCGCTGCCCATTCACTGCCTCAAAATAGACAAAAGTTTTATTCGTGCAACTGATCGCGCTAACCGTGGACGGCAGCAGGCCATTACAATGGTGCGCAGTATGATTGCTCTAGCCAAATCGCTGGATTTAGAAGTGACTGCTGAAGGTGTTGAAACGGCTGCCCAGTTACACGTGCTACAAGCGCTCGAGTGCAACTATGTTCAAGGCTATTTGTTAAGCCGCCCGCGCGTTGCCAAAGATGCCACCATGCTCCTACGCGACAATGATGACTTGATTATCGCACCTAGTGGTAACGCCAAGTCAGCTTCTACAGAGCAAACGACGAGTAACGTTATCTCTTAGAGCCTATCTGACAAGGGTTCACATGACGATACCTCATTGCTAATCAAGGTCAACATTAAGCGTCTTCATCAAGAAGGACTCAACAATGTATCAGCTAAGAAAGTCTCAGTCTGATGGTTTCAAAGACGTTTCAGACAGCTTTTTACTACCATCAACCAAGCCCCTTAATGTTACATGCTATAATTTAAGGTATCTAGGGTGATGTATACCCTTTCAAGTTAAGCTCATTGTTAACTTAAGCACTTTAGATTGATACTATTTTAGATTGATGCCAGCATCTCACCAGCCTTAGGATATGTGTCAACCCTTCACATCAACATCTCACCGCGCTTAGCTCGGGCCATACTGTTATTGTCCCTAAACAAAGCTTATACCTATGCTGCTTACAACATCTCGTCAGTACGGTTGAAATATTAATGCACAGAATTAATGTACAGACCAGCAGGCGCATAAAATCCTTAACTAGTGAATATTTATACTTCAGACTTTGTCGTGGTTATACATGGACTAGCCCGAAATTATCTGTCTGGGACACGTCTAACGCGGCTACGTTAGATCAAACACATTCTTCTGACATAAACGGCCTATGCTAACACCTATGAAAGGAGGCTCCCAATGAGCTACTTAGCTGATCGACAAGCACGCCGTGATGCTGAACGTGTGCGCAGTCGCGCGTTTTGGCACCAAGTGCTCATGACGGTGCGGGGCATTCCTAACGAACTTGTTCCTTTTAGCGCAGTGCGACAACTGCGCCCTTCCTCTGAACATTATGGTGGCGTTAAACCCATTGCTATTGATAAAATTATTGGCTCAGTAGATAAGTACAGAGACTTTGACCACTATTTTTTGCCGCGTTTAAGCTACACTCTAGACCGCTGGATTGGGATTCGTCGGGCTGGGCTCGAGGGCAAAGAACTTCCGCCTATTGAAGCTTATAAAGTTGGTGAGGTCTACTTTGTCAAAGACGGCCACCACCGGGTATCGGTGGCCCGCTCGAGCGGGCAAAAGTTTATTGATGCTGACATTATAGAACTGAGTGTGAAAGTCCCACCAGACTCCACCGACAGCCTCAAAACGCTCATTATTAAAGGTGAGTACAGCCAGTTTTTGGAACACACTAACCTCAACCACGTCCGCCCTGAGCACTACCCTGTTGTGTTTACAGTGACAGGTCGCTATGACATTTTGCTAACGCACGTTCGCACGCGCCAGTACTACCTCGCTGAAGCCCGCCAGCAAGAGGTGAATTGGGATGAAGCCGTGGGCTTGTGGTATAACGAACTGTATCAGCCTATTGTGGATGAAATTCGTGAGCACAACGTTATGGACAGGTTTCCCGGACGCACCGAAGCAGACTTGTATTTGTGGATTATGGACCACCGCTATTACCTTGTTGAACGCTACGGCAACGACGTTAGTTCGCATGATGCCGCTGTAGATTTTGCCAAAAACCATGCCCCAGTTGCACCCCGCCGTTGGTGGCAACGAGCAAGATACCACTGGCGAGGGCGGGCGCTCGAGTAAGCTTACTTGTTTCCAACGAGGATGTCACCTAAGTAGGTTGTAAAGGCAGCTTTGTTGACACTACCTTGATGAACGAAGCAGTGCTTTGGGTCAAGGTTGTTGCAGCCTACTGCAGCTAGTAAACTGACCCGTTGCTTTACTGCCTTTAGGAGCTTGGTCGACTGCCCGCTCAGCAAGGGGTGCACGGGCGTACTCACAACTCTGGTCGAGATAGCTGCTGGTTTCATCGATAAACACCAGCTTATCTAGCTCAAGTGTCTCAACATCACTACGCCACGCGGCTCTGGCAACGTCATCACGCTCACTGGCGTAAAGGCTTTTTTTTACGACTGATGCCCAGCTTCTTGAAGTACTTAGCAATCGCTGAGGCTTTCAGATGTACCCCTGTTGCAACTGCTAATGCCTCACCATGTTGCTCACGTGTCCAATCGTTATGCGCCTTGACTTGTTCACGCAGTAGCTCACACTGTTCAGCACTTAACCAAGGCTGTTGTCCAGGGTGTTTATCCTCTGCTAGCTTGCCTGCTGCAGCACGTTTA
>JBCCOX010000405.1:0-5053 GCA_039025155.1 Deinococcota bacterium
GCACGCAACACTAGCCTAGCTGTTTGTAAAGAGACCAAGCTATCCATATGTGAGCGTCTCAATATCTGCGTCTAGGTTGCATTTACACCACCAAGTTTGTAAATAGCATCTAGATGCGTCTGCACATTGGCACCATCTGCCAGCGTGGCTGCGTTAGCCAAGCGTGGATGTTCAGTGAAAGGTGTGCTAGTGTCTTCACTTGCTTCAGCTAAAGCCTCTCCTAGGAGGACGGTTCCGGCTGCAAAGGGGCTCGAGCGGAACCGATTAGGAACGTTATCTGGCAAAGGTGTCACATATTCTTTGAGCGGCCCGTCCGCTTTGCCCCAGTAGAGTTTAAGTGAGTTGTCTAGCACTAGCGTGCCATCTGTGCCACGAATTGTGAGCAGGTCAATTGGCCCGTCTAGGGCAGCCCCGTGAATGAGCATAGTGCCGATAGCAGACCCCATGTTGAACGTGACTGAGGCGATGTCGTCTGCAGTAACGGGTTTAACTTCACCGTCTGAACTTGTGCGGGTGGGGTGAACTTGCCCCAAGCTTGCGCCGCGCATGGTGAGCTGATGTGCAAGTGGCGTGCCGTCATCAGTTTGAACATCTGCAAATAACCACAGCAAGCCGTCAATGGCGTGGGAACCAATAGCACCCATAATCCCCCCGCCTTGGCTAGCATCTGACCACCAGTTCCAGGGTTTGGTTGGGTCCATGCGAATGTCTCTGGCAATGCGAATGGTGATGGTGAGGATGCGCCCGAGTACGCCTTGCTCGAGCAACTCTTTGGCTTTAAGACGCACAGGTACAAAGCGTAATTCGTGGTCAACAAGGGTCAGTTGATGTGGATAATCTTCTTGTAACTTCCGCATCACCGCTGCCTCAGCCATAGTTAAGGTGAGGGGTTTTTCGCACAACAGGTGCTTACCTGCTGCCAGCACAGCCTGTGCTTGTTCGACGTGCAACGCAGGTGGTGAGGTGATGGAGATAAGGTCGCAGTCAAGGCTTAGCAAGTCTTGCCAAGTATCGGCTACAAAGGGCACATGATGATTTTCTGCAACGCTGTCTGCTTTGCTGCGGGTGCGTCCGTAAATGCCCACAACGCTAAGCCCACCTGCTTGAAAGGCTGGAATTTGTACCGTGTTAGCCCAGCCTGTGCCAATAACGGCAACCTTCATGAGCGTATCCTTTGACTGGAATGTATTTCTTTTCCCAAAAAGGATGTACGTGTTGGATGAAATGTCATGAGTGTTAGTTTAGCCTCGAGAAGCTAAATCGTTGCGTTTTCTAGCTTGGCTGATGCCATTGCAAATAGCATCGTTTTGTGATGTATTAGCTTGTTGTGCAAGGGCCATGACAACGAGTGCGCCATGTTTTGAAGTCTATATTTTTAGGCTTATGTTTTTAAGCGTAATGGGGAATAGGCTCGAGGTTCGGGGTCACAAAGCTCTGCTGCGCGCTATCTGAAAAGAGTACGTCTTCTGAGTAGTGGGTGAGCATAATACGCTGCTCGAGCTAGTTTACCCGCACGAATGCCAAACGGGTAAGTTGAGTGACCTAGGTACACCCCCCAACAGCCTCATTGGCGCAATTGTGCGCAAAAACAAGGTGCTTATTCCCACCGGAGACACGCGCATTTTGCATGGCGACCAGCTTTATATTGTCACCACGCCGGATAATGTTGATGCCGTGCATGAGTGGTTAGAACCTAAGCAGCTTACGTTTTAGGATGAACCCTAGCAAATCGTGGCTTTGTGTGCAAGGGTACTTTGCGAAAAGACTTCATTGTGATTGGTGAGGTGTCGGCCTCTTAGGCATATAGGTTGCTGCGACGAGAGTGGAAGCCCTGAAAATCAGATACTGGGCTTGTCTGTACTAGACTTCATTCTTTAATGCCTTGTATAAACGTACCCATCTATCTTCTTTTTTGAGGCGTTTCTCAAGGTTTCTGATTTTTGATGAATCATTAGGTAAATCAAGAAAACCTCTGTATTCATCTAATCCTTCAAATTTCGTACTTAATTGAATAAGGAAATCAATGCAATAAATGACATATTTACGTAACTTGTAGAGGGAATCTTGTGAGTCTAAAATCTCAATACCTTCGTGTACAAACTGATTACGGTTTAGTCTGAGCCTTTGAAGAGTTGCTGTGTGGTACCGCTTATTATCAAAGAAAAAAGATGCACGTCTGACAGTTACATCGTTACCTTCATGGCTCCTTGTTAAAGTAGCTCGTTCTAAAACTGACCATAATTTCATTAAGGCGGTTTGGGAGTTTGCTTCATCAAGCGCTCGGGCATATTGGATGATGGTATTGCGTATGTAGTTTGCGTATGGGCTTCGCTGAAAGCATCGCCTTCTCTTCAGTTCCCAATATCTTAGATTTGAATAATCTTTGACAAGTTCTTGCAACCTTTGAGGTTGTACATAATTTGGCTCCCACTGATAAACATGAGTAATGGGTGAGCCGTGTCTGTCGTGAAGCGTGTGGATTGGACCAAGTACAATACTGTTAGCTGGTTGAGGACGCACCCCAAGAAACATTATGCGTCTCCTTCTATCAAGTGATAAATTCCATATTCCTCTAAGTAGATCAAGTGTGTCTAGGGCTTTGACAAATGCTGAATGTTCACATCTTGTTTTAACGTGAACTTTGACCCAAGTGTAGTACTCAGGTGCTTTAATTGGATAGAGAATATCTTCAGCACCAAAATGATCTTGTGAAAAACCTTTGGGCAAAGTTCTAAAAAACCGTATTGATGTATCTTCAAAAATAATTTTTTTAAGGTCATCAAAATACTTGATTGACATAGAAGTCAAAAGATATTGAGACTGAAGAGGCTTACTTAGATAGTTAGACTCTGCGTTTCTAACTTCCTGAATAATAGCGCCACTGCTAAGTCGATTGTTTCTTGCTGCATTATGTACTGCACTTCTTAAGAACTCTTCTCCCTTTATATGAGGTAAATCCTCGCTGTAATCAACAAGCGCTGACAAGTTGTCAATAACCTCACGTGAGTCAATCTTGTTGAAATCGAAGCCTACAAACTCACCTTTTTCATCAAGCTTAGAGTGGTCATGAAGCATCTTAATCAGGGGTTCTATCAAAGAGTTTCTATCTTTAGCTTGAGTCCATTTGCTCTCTGCCATATTGATGCATAAATTGTAGCAAGACCTTAATCAAACAACCAGCCCGATGCTGGTAGGTCGCTGCTATCAGGAATATTCCTAGTGTTACCTGGTGATTCATCACCTCGGGTTGCACTATCTAGCGAATAAATATCTAGAGAAGTAGTTAAACGCCGTGACCGCTGCCACCTCCCCCAATTCCAAGCACGCCAGTTGTACGTGTTGTTCAGGTCTTGGCGCAAATACCACTCAATGAGCGGTGCTAACTGGTCTTGTACCTCGTCATCACCTGCGGACGCCTCGTAATACTCAAGCACGCTCGGCGCAGCATCCGCACTAAGTTGGTAAAAATAGCTAATGTCTAAACTCAACCCCGCTTGTGCCCTAGCTAAATTGATGTTGGCAATGCGTGCATCCGGGTTGCTTAGGTACAGCCCAACGACCCCCAACATGCCAAACATAAAATAGCTGTAGGCAAGCTTGGGCGCACGTGAACTGTGTAGCCTCAGCAGAAACAGCACCATCAAGCCCGCAATCCACAAAATCATGGCGCTGCTGTAATAGCGCAACTCGGTGAGGCCGTAAACTTGAATGTAGAGGTTAAGACGTATAAACGCGGAAACAATCACGGCGTACAGTAAGCCCACCAGCACACTTGCGAGGGTTCGGTAGAGGCGTTTGGCCCCGCTCGTCCACATGCCAACAAGTAAAACAATGTGCAGCAAAAACGTGACGGTGACAAGCTCAAAAAAGCCGCGTCTGCCGTAGTTGGCATAGCTAAGGTCAGACGTTAAGACGGCTGACTCGCCAGCGAACAAGTAACTGGCTTGCACGGCGATGAACGTGCTAAACAGCAACACTAACGAGCCGTATACGAGGGCGGTTTCAATGCTGCCCAAGCGCAAACTGCTCGGCGGTTTGAGGTCAAGCTGCTGCCACGGCCTCGCCAAGATGGTTTGGCTTAAGAAGGCAAAGGTTAACCCCGCGTAGATGATGCTTAAGATAATGTGCTCGAGCAACCCCCCAACATCCCACGCTAGCAACGGGTTGAAGAGCGCTTGAAACCGTGCATCTGCCGATGCAAAAAGTCCTGTAAAAATAACGAGTAAAGGCAGTGCAATGAGTACGCCGCGAATACTGGCACTTACGGCAGGTTGCTTGCTCAAGTTGCTTTGTTGGCGAACATTTTGCCACGGAACGCGCCACAAAAATTGTAACGGGCTGATGGTGAAGCCAAACGTTGTGATGATCAAGTTAAAGATGCCCTCAGCAAAGTTGCTTTGTTTGAGGTGATGTTGGGCGGCTCGAGCTGCAATCAAACAGAAAAGTAACCCCTGCACAAAGATGTTGAGTGCTTGTAAGAAGCTCGAGTCACGCCAGCTAAAGAGCATCCCAAAAATAAGTAAACAGCCCAGCAGCACGGGATTGAGGTCAAGGTTAAGCTTGGCGTAGCGTGACATTACACGAAGTCCCACGACCATAACTGTACTCATCAGGCTGACATTCAATCCAACAGCAAAGCCTTGAAAAAGCCAGTTAGCCAGAATGCCTAATCCTAGACAAAACGCAAATGTAGTCAAGATTTGCCAAAGCTCTAAGGCTAAGCTTGTCTGCTCGTTAGGGGTAGGATGCGTCAAGGTGTTAACGGTGTGATCCATATTGCCTTCTCTTACACATAGTGTGTATTATACATATAGTGTGTAAGGATAATGTGTGAAGATGGCTCGAGCAAGCTGGTATGTTTTGTGAATTGTCATAGCCCCGTCAGATAAATCCTTTACAAGCACAGTCTAGGAGCTTGTTTTAGTAGGCTTAATATGAAACATGCCATTGAGTCCTTGGTTAACATTTCGTAAAGTCAAAGCGTGGAGGCTACCTTGAAACGAATCTGGGCATTTTGTGTTGTGCTAACGGTGGCACTGCTTAGTGCGTGCCA
>JBCCOX010000406.1:0-5049 GCA_039025155.1 Deinococcota bacterium
ACCGCAACCACTGCGCATGCGTGTAACGACCCAGCATTGAATAGCATCGCGCCATTGGTGGTTGTGCCGTCAAACTAAGAGGATAACGTTCAAAGATTGTATCCGAACATGTTGAGGGCTTGAATCTGTAAGATGAAGACAGTCGCATAGCCGCAAACACCTTATGATATTTGGTTGGTATGTGACGTGGCTCGAGCCTCTCGCTGCATTTTGAGTTTTGTGATTCGTCTACAAGCAAGTGCCTGTCCAAATCTCGTAAGCTCGAGCATCACCTGAATGACATCAATATCTAGTCACATCCGTTGAGATAGATGATGTCCTATCCAACAAATTGCAGAATATCTATTGAAATGATTTTGGTCGAGCCGAAAGTGTGTTAGAGATAGCTGCCAAGCCTGTAGACCTTAGCAGTCTGGTTTCTAACCTGTAAAGTTGTAATACCCCGCTGGAGTTAATGTTTATGAGAGCACATGTCATCACCTACGGGTGCCAAATGAATGAATACGATACCCACACCATCACCTCAGAATTGGTGTCGGGTGGGCATGAATTGGTCACCAGTGCCAGTGATGCCGATTTGATTGTGCTCAACACCTGCGCGGTGCGCGGCAAACCCGTTGACAAAGTGGTGAGCGTACTGGGCGAATTTCGCAAAGAAAAACGCGCAGGTCGTGACCTCACCGTAGCGCTCATGGGCTGCCTTGCCCAACTTGACGAAGGTCAAGCGATTGCCGATAAATTTGAGGTGGACATTCTCATTGGCCCCGGGGCAATCACCGAAATTCTGCCGGCTATTGAGCAAGCCACCGCAGGACGCGAAGCTGTACGGCGCTTGGAATTTAAAGATGACTTAGCCACCTACATCACCCCCGCACCGGACACGCTGACTGGCTTTTTAACAATTATGCGTGGTTGTAATCATCACTGCACCTACTGCATTGTGCCGACCACGCGCGGCCCTGAAGTCTCACGCCCAGTTGACGCCATCTTACAAGAAGCTGAGATGATGATGGCCGCAGGTGTGCAAGAAATTTATCTGCTTGGACAAAACGTAAATTCTTATGGTCTAGGTGATGATAGCTTGCCGTCGTTTGCCGAACTCTTGCGCATGGTGGGTAGTATTGGCATTCCTAGGGTTAAGTTCACCACCAGTCACCCGATGAATTTCACGTCAGATATTATTGACGCCATCGCGGAAACAGACACAGTCTGTAATTACATCCATTTACCGGTTCAGTCGGGCAGTGACAAAGTGCTTAGGCGCATGGCACGTGAATACAAACGCGAACGCTACCTTGACATCATCCGCGAAATTAAAGCCAAAGTTGAGAATGTTGTCATTTCAACGGATATTATTGTGGGTTTTCCGGGCGAAACAGATGATGACTTTGAACAGACGCTGAGCTTGTACGAAGAGGTGCAGTATGATCACGCTTACATGTTTATGTACTCGGCGCGGCCCGGCACGCCTTCTTACAAGCACTTTGACGATATGCCGCGCAAAGCTAAAACGGACCGCTTACAGCGCTTAATTGAGCGTCAAAAACACTGGTCATTCACCCGTAATCAACGTTGGGTAGGACGCAATTTGCAGGTGCTCATTAAAGAATCTGCTAGTGACGGCGATTACGTAGTTGGTCACAGCGACCAAAATCATACAGTACTGGTTCCCAAAGATCAGGTGACAAGCATGGGACTCCACAGTGTGAAGGTTGACACGGCGACCCCACATACCTTGTATGGAACTGTACAAGGACACACCCCAACAGCCATTCCACTTATGATGGCACACTAGCGCTGTCAATATCTCCAATGACACTCACAAGAGACTTTACCGTAGCCACCTTTGTCTGGTGGCGCGGGCAGATGCTACTTCACAAGCACGCTAAACTAGGGTTGTGGTTACCTTGTGGTGGGCATATTGAACCCAACGAACTACCTGATGACGCGGCAGTGCGTGAGTGTTTAGAAGAGACAGGCGTGGCGATTGAACTGGTAGGTGAACGCGCGCTAGAGGTGAACACTCCACGGCAGCTCATACGGCCGCGGGGGCTGCAGCTCGAGCCCATTAGCCCCGGTCACGAACACATAGACCTTGTTTATTACGGTATTCCTAGGGCTGGCTATGACGGCACAGTTACTGGCGAACGCAATGATTTTGCGTGGTATACGGTAGACGCTTGGCGGGAACTTACGCTTACTGAGGAAGTGCGGGCGTGGCTCGAGCTTGCTGAACGTGAAATTCCGCAGTATTGCAGTGCTGTGCATGTGTAATATAGCGTTAGCCGTAAGTATGGAGCTGGCTCCATACTTACCGAGCAGCGCGAGTACCAATCAACCAACCCAGTTTATAGCTCAATGTTTACGGATGTCGCTATAGCACTTTCGATTATTTGGGTAACAAATAGCAAACCTATAATTATAATGTAGTGGTACTTGTGAGACGAGTCGTTAGGCTCGAGACGGTGCTTCTGCTGGTTCTACACTGCTAAGCTCTTCAAGTGCACCAAGGCTTCCAAGGGTGCTGCGCACACTGTGCAGTAACGCCAAGCGGTTGAGTCGCAACTTGTCGTTGTTGACATTGACATGCACGTTATCTAAAAATGCCTCGAGCGGCGCTTGTAAGGTCAGTAATCCTTCGAGGCTTTCATCAAGATGCTCAAAACTTGCGTCTGGGCCGCGCCCTAAATCCCACGGGCTAAGCACCTGTTGGGCCATGGTTGTAAGCCGGCTTAGGCTGGTACGCGTTTGTTCTAGGGCGGTATAGAGGGCCATCTCGTAATCACTTTTAAAGCGTCTAGGGTTGGGTATTGCACTTAGGTCAACAGCTTGGGTCAGATTGGCTGTGCGTTTGTAGACAGTGAGTAAGGCTTGAAAGGCATTGTGTGGCCGGAGCGCAAGCAGTAAGTGGGCCCGCCGTGCAGCGTTGAGAATTGGTGGGGTATCGTAAGTGGCAGCCCGAATAATATCTGCTGAGATGCCTTCATCGTGAAGCAAGCTGGTAACCCGATGCCAGACAAACGCTTCGGTTGCGAGTATGGTTTCTGGGTCTATGTCGATACCGTTAGCTACAAATGCTTCTGTTGCCATATCAATACACTGCCTCAAGCTAAGCCGCCAACCGCTGGCGTTAAGCGTACGTGCTAACGCACTCGCGTGACGGCGTAGCTTAAAGGGGTCTGCTGACCCTGACGGGCGTTTGTCGGTAGCAAATAAGCCTAGCAGTGTATCCAAACGGTCACACACTGCAAGCAGCAGTCCCACAGGCGACGTTGCCAAGGCTGAGCTTACCGTGTGAGGGCGCATGCCGTGCTCGAGTGCATCGGCAACCTCAACACTGTAGCCTTCTGCTTGGGCATAGGCGCAGGCCATAATGCCTTCAAGCTCAGGAAAAGCAGCGACCATTTGGGTATTTAGGTCAGCCCGAAAGATGGGTAGAGCTTTTGCTAGCACAGCTTGCTGGTCGGCTGACAAGTTCACTGCGCTGGCCATGAGCCCGGCGCTCAGTTCAATGCGGGTCACTTTGTCAGCCATGCTGCCAAGGTCTTTGTGAAAACTTAAGCCAGATAAGCCCCAAGCGTGCTGGGCTAAAGATTTACTAAGGTCAGCCTCCCAAAAAAATTGCGCATCTGCCAAGTGACCAGCCAGCACATGTTCATAGCCTCTGCGAACCACTTGCTCGTTAGGTACTCGGGTGTTGGCAATACAAACAAAATGAGGTGCCAATTCACCGCGTCCATCGCGCAGCGGAAGCAAGCGTTGATGGTGGACTAAGACAGTTTCTAGCACGTCGTTTGGCAGATTTAAAAAGCTGCTGTCAAAACTGCCGACAATGGCCACTGGGTACTCAACTAAGTGGGTGATGTCGTCGAGCACTTGACGGTTGCGTTTGGGGTTTAAGTTACGCCCCTGACTGACCTCGAGCGCGGCCTGCCAAGTGCGCTCGCGGCGGCTGTCTAGTGAGGCAACGACATATGCTGCCTCGAGCACTTTGGGATAGTCTTCTGGGCGCGTTAAGACAATGGGGTCAGGTGCTAAAAAACGGTGTCCGTAGGTGATGTTATTGGCCTGAATACCGGCTAACTCGAGATCAATCACCTGATCGTCTAGCAGCGCTAAAAGCCAAGCAATTGGCCGCACAAAGGCAAAGTTGTGGTCTCCCCAGCGCATTTTACGGGCTGCTGGTAAGTCGTTAGTAAAGTCGCTAAGCAGCTCAGGCAAAAGTTGTGTGGTGGGCTGCCCACCTTGCTGCACAAAGGCAAACACATACGCGCCTTTGGCAGTGTCGTCAACATATAAGCTGCTCACATCAACACCGTGGCTGGCTGCAAAGCTGTGCGCGGCTTGGGTGGGTTGTCCGTCTGCGCCGAAGGCATCAGCTTGGCTAGGGCCGCGTTTGCGCTGGTAACTGGCAGTGCTCATAGAGATAAGCCCTTCTATGAGTACTGCCAAACGGCGAGGTGTTGCAAAGCTGGTGATCTTACTAAACTCGAGCTGCGCGCTAGTGAGTTTGTTAGCCATGATTGGGGCTAGCGCTGCGTTAGCGTCGCGCACGTAGTCACCGGGTAAACCTTCGCTACCAAGTTCAAAGAGCAAGCTGGGCATTAGGCTGACTCCTCGGGGCTAGTTGCAGGGTGACTAGTTGCAGGGTGACTAGTTGCAGGGTGACTAGGTGTAGAGTGGCTAGTTGCAGAACTTAAGCCAGATGATGCCCCTGCTGTTTTAGCAGGTGTTGCTGAGTCTGCACTAGCTTCCTTTTGAATTAGCAGGGGAGCCTGCACGCGCTCGAGGTAACACTGAGCAACATCTTCACTGAGCCGCCGCAAACGTTGACCATAGGTTTGCCGTTCAGGTTGGGGCAGGGTGTCGCGGACGGCTAACAAGTTGTAGCTGTGGTTAGCTTTGATGACAAAATCGTAAGCAGGATAGACCAGCTCAAGCTCGAGCAAGCGCATTGCTTCAGCTTCATAACGCTCAAATAGCTCGCGTTGTAAGCTGCTGTCAACATGGTCAAAGTTGTAGCTCGAGTGCTGCGCTTCAAACACTTGA
>JBCCOX010000407.1:0-5041 GCA_039025155.1 Deinococcota bacterium
GGTTGATGCACAGTGGTAAGTGACGGCACTAGTTCCGTGGCGATGGGCATATCGTCGTACCCTGTAATGACAAGGTCATCTGGAATGGAACGTTTGAGGCTACGGGCGGCTCGGTACGCACCTACCGCCATAAAATCGTTAAGTGCCATGATGGCTGTCATCTCTGGGTGATGAGCTAGCAAGGTGTGCGCTGCCTGTTCACCACTGCTAAGGCTAAAGTCACCGTCTGCTCGAGGTAGGTCGGGTAGCTCGAGGCCGTATTCGTCAAGTGCCCGCTGAAAGCCTTCAAAACGCACCTGTGCGCGGTGATTTAGCTCATCAGGCACACCAATAAAGCCAATATCTCGGTGACCTAATGCCAAAACATGTTGGGCAAGCTCGCACGCACCTGCTGCTTCATCAATCTGGACCAAGCAGTCGTCTGTGCCCGTGATGATGGCGGGTAAGCCACTTTGCAAGGTGTACGTCAGCAACGATGAACTTTGAAAACTATCAATACAGATGATGCCGTCTAAATAGCCGCTGTTGACAAGTTTGAGGTAACTTTCCTCAGGTTGATTGTTCGTCATCTTGGGTGCGCTGAGCAAAATGTGAAAGCCGCGCTCACTACAGACCCTTTCGATGTGCTCAATAACCTTCATGACAAACGGTGCTGAAAACGGTGTATTGATGACTCGAGGATAGGCAACCGCAATAATGTTGCTACGGCCAGACGCGAGTGCCCGCGCTGGCAAGTTGGGTTTGTAGCCCAATTCTTGACTTGCTTTGACCACTGCCTGATGCGTTGCTTTGCTGTAGCGCGCAGAGCTATGCGTACTTGCGGACAAGACTCGAGACGCTGTTGCTAGCGATACGTTCGCCCGCTGTGCAACCTCTTTTAAACTGGTCACAAAACTCCCTCTACAGATATAGATAACCCCAGCTTCAAACTCACAGAGCTTAAAGCTTATGGCAAAAAATTTGTTTGCGAAAACGCTTACGCAGATGCTAGCATGTCCATTCAGAAGTTTCAAGTCAGGTTAAACGATAATTTTTGTGCCATCAGAGGCAGATGTGAGTCAGGTGGACTTCAATGTCGCATTACACGTTCTTAAGCTGTACCCTGAAAGCCTACTTTCAAACGAGTTGTGATGATATCTAAAATCTTGTCAAAATTGTTGTAAGTGATTGTTAGACGTGTTGTGTGATGTGAGGTTGGTAAATAAGGTTTTCGTTGATGACAACATCATGTCAACGTAGGTACTTATATTGACAGACTCACTCATCAATTAAGTTCAAGCACTATTTAAGGAGATTTATATGGCGGAACGCCCTCCTAATTTTCTAGTCATTTGCACTGACCAAATGCGTGCAGATCATATGGGTGTTGCAGGTAATCCTGTCATCAAAACACCTAACCTAGATGCCTTTGCCCAAACAGGTAGCCATTTTGAGCGGGCCTATGTCAACTGTCCCCTATGTATGCCCAGCCGCGCAACTATGTTTACGGGCTTAACGCCCAGGGGCCACGGCGTGCGTACTAATGGCATCCCCCTAGATACAAGCTTACCCACGTTGACATCCACGTTAGACGCAGCCGGGTATCAAACAGCGTCGATTGGTAAGTTGCATTTTTCAAACTATACGCTTAACGATGAAGCTAGTAGCGAGGTTGTCCCTGAAGCGCTGCCAGAACTTATTGCCAACTGGAAACAAAATGTCGTCAACCACATCCCAACGCCTTACTACGGCTTTGAACATGTGGACATCACTCTAGGACACGGGAGTTTTGTGGGAGGTGACTACGAAAACTGGCTTAAAGAACACCACCTGCAGGAGTGGCAAAAATTGCACACAGAGGGTGTGAGGCCGTTACCAAGTGGGCTCGAGCAAAGTGGTACGTCTCCGCTGGACGAGCGTTACCATCACACGACTTACGTTGCCAATCAAACGATTGATTATTTAGATGAGCTAGACCATAAGCGACCTTTTTTTCTATTTAGCTCCTTCCCTGACCCGCATCATCCATATGAACTCCCCAATGATTGGGAACCCATGTACGCACCTGAGGACGTGATACCTCCAGTGTGTAGAGAAGGCGAACTTGACGATCTAGCACCGTTTTTTAAAGATATTTTTGAAAATGACATACAGCTTAGCGGGCGAGGTAAGGCGACGAATATACCTGAGCAGCACAGGCTCGAGCTCATTGCACGCACCTACGACATGGTATCTCTGCTCGATAAACACATTGGGCGAATCTTAACTGCACTAGATGCTAAAGGCTTACGCGACAACACCGTGATTGTCTTTATGTCTGACCACGGCGACATGCTTGGTGATCATCAGCTTTTAAACAAAGGGCCGTTTCACTTTGAGGGGCTTTTATGCGTGCCGATGATTTGGTCGTGGCAGCATCACATTAAACCGCAACAAACCCAAGCACTGATGAGTCTGCTCGATTTTGCGCCCACTATTTTAGACCTTGCCCAAGTCGCTATTCCGGAAGGCCCTTCATCACCCGAAGCACCTTTACAACCCCCTGCCTGGGCGGGTCGCTCACAAGCTCCTGTACTTATGGGGGAACAAGCCTATGTTCAAGATGCTGTCTTGGTTGAAAATGATGAAGACTATCTGGGCTTGCGGTTGCGAACCCTCATCACAGTACGTCACAAACTCACAACCTACACCAGTGCGCAAGGTGCTGAGCCTTACGGCGAACTGTTCAATTTAGAAGATGACCCCAACGAACTCCACAACCTTTGGCATCGTCCAGAGCATCACAGCCTCAAACTGGAACTGACTCAGCAGCTTCATCATAAACTTGTAGAAACAGACAAGGCTTTACCAAGACGCTTAAGTCATGCTTGATGTTGGTACAAGTGTGATGTTGATGTAGTTTGATTCTCAGATGGAAGGACAGACATATTTATGGAGCTAGTTTCAGTTTATCCAGCCAATGATTCCCTTGGGGAAGGTCCGGTCTGGAACAGCGATGAGCAAGCCCTGTACTGGCTTGATATCCTTAACTTCCGCTTACAGCGCTGGCAACCCGACACAAACGACTATCAGGCTTGGACACTCCCTTGTGAGATTGGCAGCTATGCGTTTTGTGAAACGGCGGGTAAGGTTTTGGTTGCTCTCAAAACGGGCTTTCACTTTTTGGAGTTAAAAACGGGTGAGCTTGCGGCTATCACCGACCCCGAAGAAGGCATGACCGACAACCGCTTTAATGATGGCAAGTGTGACCGCGTCGGCCGTTTTTGGGCTGGCACGATGGGCAGTGGTGACGCGCCTACAGGTGCCCTCTACCGACTTGATGCCGACCTCACGTGTAGCACGCAGCGCCGTAATGTTGGCATCTCGAACGGCCTCGGCTGGAGTCCTGACAGCAAGGTGATGTATTACACCGATTCACCGTTGAACAAAATTTTGGCGTTTGATTATGACGTTGAGACAGGGTCGCTTAGCAACGAACGTGTCTTTGCAGACATCCACAAAGGTGTTCCCGACGGCCTTACGGTGGATAGTGAAGGCAATGTTTGGAGTGCTGCGTGGAACGGTTGGCGGGTTCACAAATTTTCGCCAGATGGGACGCTAGTGGATGAGATAGAGCTACCTACAGCTTGCCCGACTAGTTGTACGTTTGGCGGACCTGACCTTGACGAGCTTTTTATCACCACTGCGCGAGTTATTTTGACTGAGGATGAGTTAGAGCAGCAACCTCAGGCTGGATATGTCTTTAAAGTTAAAACGGATGTGAAGGGTTTGCTCGAGCCCAAATTTACAATGTAACTATATCTGGAAGCTAGGAAATCATAGATTTGTTTAGCTCTATGATTTCCTAGTTGAGGTTTAGGCTATGACTTGTTTGAAGTCGTTGGGGTAAGCAGTTCCCTCAAATAAAGTGGGAGCGCAGGGACAAGCAAAAACGCACTTACAGTTATAGCCACTCGTAAAGACCGTACAGTTGCCAGCCAACCGATGGCAGGACCCCCTACCACTTGACCTAAAGCGTCCGACTGACTCACCATAGATAAAACGGTTGCTCGAGCCTTGGCATCAATACTTTGGTTAAGCCACGTTGCAAATACTGGCTGCAAGATGCCCCGCATGACGGAAACAAGCCAGAATGCAAGTAAGGCAATACCTATATTGCGGGTGACACCAAAAGTCACAGCACCAATAATAATGAAGCTACTAACACCTATTAGCGTTAGCGCCATAGTTCGTTGACTGTTTAAGTTGAGGTGACGCCTTACAAACTCCACCAACGTAATACCAAACAGAACGTTACCCATATGAATAAGCCCAAACCAAGCAACAGGCTCGAGCCTACCTAGGCTAGGTAGTTGAATATTGGTGAGCAAGTGTGCTTCCCAAAGGCGGTCAAACCCCTCACTAAAGGAACCACTAAAAAGTGCTACTAGAAGGAACATGCCAAGAATGGGTGTGGCACTTACGGCGTTACGACCATTTGAGAATGTCAAACGCATCGCTCGTAAGGGTTGCACATCCTTGTAGACGGGTTCAAACTTTGTTTCAGTCATGACAAAAATTAGACTGCCAGACAAGGCAATCAGCAAAAAGCCACCTGTCACAATGGGAATAGGTAGGGCTATAAGCGCCAATGCCGTTCCCAAAATAATCCCAATGAAGCGTGTTCCATAACGAATTTGAGTACTTCGTAGATAAGCTTGCCCCAAGTTGTTTGGACCTATTTCATCAGCTAACCAAGCATCTAGGGCGCCACTAATCAAGGTTTCACCTATAGCTCTAATGACTTCGGCGACGAGTATCAACCCAAAAATTGGTATGAACCCTTCCAGCACAAAGCACACACCTATGAGCGCGTAACCTAAAATGACAGACCAGCGTCGGCTGTAGACATCCGCCAGAATACCTGTTGGTATTTCAAATATGACGACTGCCAATTCTAAAACTGTGCCAACAAGTACAAGTTGTAAGGGATTCATTGCAACATTTTGAACGTAGTAAATGGCAACAAAACTGTAAATCATGCCTGTTGCCAAAGCATGAACTGCACCCATGACTAAATAGA
>JBCCOX010000408.1:0-5035 GCA_039025155.1 Deinococcota bacterium
ACCGAGTTCATGAACATAAGCTTCCAGTTCATCATAGTTGTGAAACCCGAGTTGACGAGTACCAGCTTCAATCTCGTAGATCATCTCACACATTTTTTGATTTAGGCGGGCGTCCACCCCAGCTTGCTGACCGTAGTCGACTAGCTTGCCGTTTGACGCACTCACTTCTGATGGGCGGTTGCGGTAGACGATATCCCACCAAATGCCGGAGCCTTTCTTTTTGAAGTCATGAGATTTAGGTTTTTGATCTTTTTTAAGAAGCCAAATAGCATGACTAATGTTATCAAGAAGCTTTTGGGTGTCTGCTGCGGTTTGTGGTTGATAATTAGCGGGATCAAAAAAGTCAAACGCTTCGACGGTGATACCGTTCGCCTCAGCAATGTCCAAGGCCTCACGGACGATGGCACCAGCGACCCGCGCGTAACGTTCATTACCTAGTGATTCGTAAATGGGTGCGTCAACCAACGCCGAAAACACCACTTGCGCCGAGTAAACTTCTTTGGACCAAACTTGTCCCCAGATGTTATCTGAAAGTTGCACTTCGGTAAGGGCTGAAAGCATGTTGCTGAGCTGCTCGAGGCGAGGGGTTAGGGGACCTGTTAACTCTCCAAGTTGGATGGGACCTTCATGCACAAACTCAATGTAGCCTGGGTCTACCAGTGCGCCACCATAGTTGGGAATGGAGCCAATTACGTTTTCTTGACCTCCTAGCCCAGCTTGCTGCAGCATGTCGGCGATGAGGGGTTCGTTGAACCCATTTTGGAATGACACCACAAAACTATCTTCGTTCATAAGGGGTAAGACTTGCTCGAGGGCGACCTTGGTGTGTTGAGACTTAGTGGCGATAAACACCGCCTGCAAAGGCGCTACAAGCTCACTGGGCATACGAGCTTTGACCGGTATGGTGAGCTCACCGCGTACGCCATCGATGTACAATCCCTTAGTGTTAAGTGCATCAACATGTGCTTGCCAGCGGTCAACGAGCGTGACATCGTAACCTTTGCGGCTCATATACGCACCCGCTAGACCGCCTATAGCTCCTGCACCTATGATGGTAATGTTCATGTGACCCTTCTATTTCAATAACCTGAGTTCGAAGTTAATTTGCGTCAGAGATGTAATCTTGTATGAATACCAGAGAAAGCACGTTCTTGGACACATTAAATATGGACTGCACAGCTTGAATAATACTTGTTCAAGGGCTGATAGCTTTTACGACCACCTCATGATAGCGTCAGAGATATGTTTCTTAGGACTTACGCAGTTGAAATCGCCTACATTGTCTGTGACGCGCAAGGTAGTTTGTGCAGTCTGTCTAGCGTGTGCTAGGTAAGTCTCGCTGTGCGCGCATATTTATACAATACAGCATGTCAAAGTGCGTAACTCCTACCAGTATCACAGCGTATGTTTGTGTCCTGATATGCCGAGATATTGGCGAAGCAGGCAATCGTGCTTAGCAAAACGTTTTTGTGAATATTTGGATAAGATGATCTCATAGTGCTTCACAGTTTGTACGGAGACACCTTGCTATCTTACGTGTCTAGGAGGTACAACTGTGCCACTCGTCCTATCCACGATTGCTGCTGGTCTTATTGCTATTAGTTTTATGTTGTTATTTGCCTATTTACCTCTTTTGTGGAGCGGTAGATACTACGATATTCTGGCTGCTTTAGGATCGGTAGCCACCCGTACCGTTGACGCCCGCAGTCGCTTTTTGGGAGGTATTGTTTACGGTCTCGTTGGTTTGGTGTTTGCGTTTGTGTATGGCGTGGTGGCGTTAGGCCTGTTACACACAAATTTACCGCGTCCCAGTCTGGTACTGTTTTCGACGCCGGCTGTAACAGTAGACTTGTTTTTCCCACTCCTGGGTCTCATTGTGGGTTTGATTCACGGGCTGCTTGTTGCTTTTTGGTTGGTGATCGTTGTTATTGAACATCATCCCCTCGAGCGTTTCCGTCAGCAATATATATTGGTTCTGTCACAAATCATTATTCATGGTGTATTTGGCACGACAGTGATGTTTTTTCATAGCCAGTTTTTACAGCTTTTGTCACAACGACCTTTGTAGCACAAATATTGCCTGGCATTGTACCTTCTCCCGTTCTAGCTTGCATTCGTAGCTGTCCTGACACAAACTACCTCTACACAGACCACCCCTACACGGATTGCTTTTACGCATATCACAACAGTTCCAAGATGGGTTCCCCCACACTAGGTGAATCTATTTCTACTCCCATGGGTCGCACACGCAACTGCTTGGGGCAGTCACTCGTGGAGATGCTTTCAATATCAACTGTGTGATGTGTATCTCACGATGCACTTGCTGGTATGTTTGAAGTGAGTGGTTGACGACATAATTATGGATTTCAAGTTAGTTTGAAACATCGAACTAAGATTGAATAGCTATGATTGCATAGTTTATGATGATACTTCGGCGACGACATACGTCATAGCACCACCTTCGAGCACAGCCACATGGGGGCGCAACAATAGTAAGGCGGTTTGGTCGTAAGGTGCTGTAAATAACTCCCTTTCAGTGAGCGTGTAGAGATCGAGTAATTTACCAAGTTCTCTGCCTCGAGCGACGACAGTTCCAACAGCATCCTTGCGTAAACTGGGTACAAAAATACCCCCAGAACGTGGTCGCATGACTTGACTAGACCCTACTTTAAGGCTCGAGGGTGGTGGCGAGGTGGCGAGCTCGAGCATACCTTCATGAACAAGTATGCGCTCGAGCCCTCGAGCAATGCGCGTGCGCCAATGCATTTCTTCCGCAGAGCACCCCCCCATTTCTATGGCGACTACCTTGGCACCTTGCGCGCTCGCATAGTGACTTAGTGTGCCTTGTTTATCAGGTGCGGTAAGAATAAACGGTGCTCCCACTAGTTCAGCTAGAAGTTCGAAGCCTGCAAACGCAAATGTAAATGCGTTCACACACCAACTGCCACCGCCGTGTAAATCGATGACCAGGTCGCTACCGTCAATCACCTGTGCAAGTTCAGCTGCTAAACGTTCTGTGTGAGAGCCACGCGTATCGCCAGGAAAAGTGCGGTTTAGGTCGAGCACATCTAACGGTGCGTTTCGGCTGTTTGCTTCGGCAGCTAGCGGATTGGCAGCTAAGATGATACGCAAACGCCCCGTTAAACAGCTGAGGGGACGCTCGAGCAACTTCTGAATGGCTAACGCTCCCCACGGACCTTCATCACCGTGAACACCGGCCACCAGGGTAGCTAGGGGACCGTCTTGACCAACCTCGCCGTAATGAAGTTCAAGCTTGCTCGTAGCTGCGTGACCGGCTAGCTCGAGCCTGTGCCAATGGAGATTTTCAAACAAGCTCGTCATAAGATATGACCTTTCATAAAGATGACTCGTTTTGTGATGATGCGTGATGACAAATTTGACCTATAAACTTGCTCTAGGTGCAGGTTTGACTTGAAATACTCGACTTGTACCTCAGCTGTTATATAAATTCAAACTCTTGCGGGTTGAGCTAAATTTTATGCAACCTTTGGTGGCGTGGTTGCTTGACAAAGGTTGACTGCGACACTTAGAATCAACAAAATACTATTTCGATATGCTGAAACATGATTAACTGCAGATTTGCTTTGCATATTTTACAGTGTTGTAGCTTTCACATTAGCTAAAAGGCTTCTTATAGTTCTGAATAACTTGGATTTTAAGTAAAAAGTCAACTGTAAACAATTAGACAACCTGAGGATATCATCTGATGTTGTTTTGTTGCAAGGTTGTAGTTGATGGCGAGTTAAACCCGAGCAAGCTCCTCGTTGGAGGCTAGCTGTGTTGCCGCATTTCCCTAGTTCCATTAACGATTAAGGTGCAGTTATGTAAATGTATATGAAATAGATGTATGTAGACCCGCAAATGGCTAGATACTTGAAAGAAATGTCCAAAGGAGGAAATAATGTTATCAACCCTGTCTAAAAAACTTTACCTTAGTGCTTGTGCACTGGCTGTCCTACTGGTTGTCACGGCTAGTGCTGCCCAAACCCTTAACTACGGTATGGGCGGTAACTTTGACCAACTCGACCCCAACATCACAACATTTACTAGGGTGGGGCGCATTACCTTACACATTGTTGAACCGCTGTTGTGGCAACCTCAAGCGGGCGTGTTTGAGGGAGGGTTAGCAACGTCGTGGTCGGTTAATGAAGACGCTACCGAATATACCTTTCAACTGCGCGAGGGCGTGATGTTTCACGATGGAACCGAGCTAAACGCCGAAGCGGTTAAGTTTACCTTTGACCGTATTGTAGACCCCGACATGAAAGCGCAAACCGCGTTTAGCCAAATTGGTCCCTACGACCGCACGGAGGTCCTAGGACCCTATGAAGTCAAAGTTGTGTTTGAGACACCCTATGCACCGTTTTTAGATTCTGCCTCGAGCCCAAACTTGGGTATTATCTCGCCTACTGCCTATGAAGCAACAGGCGAAGAAGACTGGGGACTTACCGCGTTAGTAGGTACGGGCCCTTATCAATTTGTATCCTATACGCCAGATAGCGAGGTTGTCTTGACGCGCTTTGCAGATTACTGGGGCGGTCCAGCGTTCATGGGTGAGCCTGGTAATGTGCAAGATATTGTCTACACCATCGTCTCGGAACCCGCTACTCGCACCGCTGCGCTCGAGACGGGCGAAGTGGATATCATCGAAGAAGTGTCCGCGATTGACTTTGGCTTTTTAACGGACAGTGCAGACATTAACACCGTGGCACTACCCCAGTCTGGCTCCGGTTGGTCGTTGATGATGAACGTACAAAACCCGCCGATGGACGATCTGGCAGTGCGCCGAGCCGTTCAATTAGCCTCTGACAAAGAAGGTATGACGCTAGCGATTTGGAACGACATTGGCGAACCTGCTTGCGGACCTATTTCTGCTGTGACCTTTGGGTTTGATGCTGCTGTGTGCGACATGTACACTTACGATCCGGAGGCGGCTGGGCAAGTGCTCGAGGAGGCGGGTTGGGTTGATAGTGACGGTGACGGCATCCGTGAAAAAGATGGTCAAGACCTCACG
>JBCCOX010000409.1:0-4982 GCA_039025155.1 Deinococcota bacterium
TCGGGAATGTTGCGGTAGTCAATGACTAAACGTGCTTCGCCGGGGACGACGTTGTGACTGTCTGGTGAGCTGGCGAGGTTGGTGGGGGTGAGGCTCGAGCCATGTAAGCGGCCACCTGTGGGAAGTTCTAATATTTCTAATGTCTTGAGAACCTCAGCAGCTTCATAAAGGGCATTGAGACCGAGGTTGTTACTAGCAGCATGAGCAATTTTACCTTGAATATGGGCGTGAACTTCTAAGCGCCCGCGGTGACCCACCATCAGTTTAAGTTTGCTGGGTTCACCTAAAATGACGACATCTGCCTGTTGCTCCGTGGCCAAATAGCGCGCGCCAAAGCCGCCCACTTCTTCTTGCACCACACCTGTTACTATAAGCGTGCCATTAAAGCCAGCGTCTGCAGCGTCTTTAGCGGCGTAGGCCATGCAGGCAACGGCAGCTTTCATATCACACGCGCCACGTCCCCACATGCGCGGGCCCCCGCCT
Source organism: Deinococcota bacterium (assembly GCA_039025155.1). Lineage (GTDB taxonomy): Bacteria > Deinococcota > Deinococci > Deinococcales > Trueperaceae > JBCCBI01. The sequence continues at coordinate 484 of JBCCOX010000409.1, forward strand.
TTTTGGCTAGACCCGTCTTCATCGCTAACTGCACCAGACAATGGCGGATGCGCCCACAAGCTCTCGTCGCCTAGGGCAACGGTATCAATGTGACCGTTGAGCATTACAGTGGGGCCAGTTTCGGGGCTATCTCCACAGTGTAAGATGCCGACGGCGTTACCGGCAGCATCAATATAAGCGTCGTCGTAATTGAGGGTTTGAAAGGCCTGCACGAGGCAGTCAGCCGCGGCTCGCTCGCGCCCGGAAGGCGTGTGGCAGCTAATAAGGTCGCGCGTTAACAGCGCTTCAGCAGAAAGTTGAATGGACATATCAACATCATAAAGGGCGATTGAGGATTGTGTTGGTGTTGCTCGAGGCTAGGCTGTATGTAAGACGTACCATGAGCTAAGTTCACACTAAAAACAGCTCGAGATTAAGGGCTATTCTTGATGGCGGCTAAGCACCCAGAGGTTATCAACTTCTGTAAAGCCAAGTTTACGGGCTAACCCTAAAGATGCCAAGTTACTCTCTAAAGCTCCCCAAATCGCCGTTTTGCCCTTTGCTTTCATAGCGTTCATAAGCGCTAAAACGGCCGAAGCTGCATACCCTTGGCGTCGGTGTGTTGCTAACGTATCTATTGATATATCCCAGAGTGTTTCTGTTTGAGACGCAACATAAGCAAACGCAACAGCTAACTCGTTATCAAAAGCTGCCGTCATGAATGTGGTTGGCTCGAGGGTTGACAACTCTTTGTACAAAGCTTCGGGCAAGTGTTGCATAGCTACCACATCGGCAATACTGATCGTCTTACAAACATGGGCTGTTGAGGTTGGAAACGCACGGGGTGCTTCAAAGAGCACAGCTTGTTCAGCCCGGAATTGAGTCAGTAGAGATTGTATGTCCTGAATGTTTTCGGGAAAAGCCAGCAACTCTGGACATGCTCGAGCAGCTTCTAAGCTGGTTGAGGAATCAACATCACCAACAATAGCTCCCAATGCTTTATCCTCTCGCCAGACCACAAAACCATTAGCAGCCTTATTTTCAATAAAGCTTGACGTATGAGCGGATAAAAGGTCGCGTGTTTCAACCCATCTAGCAGTGTCGGGGAGTTGGCTGAGGTAATGCTGTTTTAGGTCGTCCATAGCTACAGACACATTTTTAGGGTTATCTAGGTAAATTAACGTCAGCTACCGCTAGCATCTCGCAAACTGACCGCGTTCGAGACGCCGCTAAGTTCATTGGTGAGGATAACAGTATCCAGTCCCTGAGGCACAATGACCTGCAGCGCATAGCCGCTTCTGGTCTGGGGCACGCCTGAGCGCACATCTACTTCGAAGATGGCTTGAAATTGCTGCACCCGGGCTTCGGCAGGTTCAATAGCAAAGGGCAGGTCTTCCTCGAGCCGCATGATGTCATTGCGCAAGGTGGCAGCAACAAGTGCGTGCTGCTTGGCCTGCACTGAAAACGGCAAGCTTCCCCAGGTGTCACTCGAGAAAAAGAAGTTTTTAATTTCCGGTGAGCTGCTGACCTCTGTGCTAGGGCGTGGCGCGCAGGCAGACAGAATTGTAACGAGCAAAATGGCAATGATGAACCATTGACGTAATTTGGTATTGGCAACCTTAGCACCAAAAATACCTATCACTGGCTTGCCCCATCTTGAGCGCTATCTTGAGTGTCGTCAGCATCATCAGGGTCACGGTTTTCGTCATTATCCTCACTAGGAGAATCACTGTCATCGGAATCGTTATCCTCGGTGCCAGTACTGTCATCCTCACTAGAGTCACCGCTACTGGAGTCACCGTCACTGGAGTCACTGTCTGAGTCGTCTGGCGCTGGTTCAGGTGTGTCTGTATCCCCTTCAGGAGGGTCAGGCTCGTCACTGCCGTCTACGACATCAGGACGACCGCCGCCACTACCATCATTACCACCACCACCGCCACTACTGCCACCACCACCACCGCCACTACTGCCACCACCATCACCGTCACTGCCGCCTCCGCCGCTATCGCCATCTTCAGGGGGCTCGCCAAAGCCATCTGGCACGTCTTCTCGAGGGGTTTCTGGAGAGGTAGGTTCTGCTGGGCTAGGAGAAGGTGGTGCTGCAACTTCATCACCATTGTCGCGTTCATCTGCAGGGTCTGTCGCCGTGTTGGTCACGCGGCGGTCTCTATCGTCGTCATCGGACTCACCAAAAACAAAACTGTTTTGGCGTGTTGTGGTGGCGGGGGTAATGCCCAGTGCAGGTTGAGCAACTTGATCGGGGTCACGCAGCAGATTGTCATCAGGAGCATCGCTAGTTGCAAAGGTTGTGGCAGCCGTACCGCTAATAGCTAAGTTGAGGTTCGCGTCTCTACTCAACGACGCTAAGTTAGTAAGTTGACTATTGTCTTCGTCAGTAAGCCAAAAATTATTGTCTGCGCCTATATACCCTCGTAAGGTGACAAAGCTGCCATCTGGACTAATAAACAGCACCACCATGCTGTCACCAAGGTTGTCTTCGTCCATATTGAGGTTGAGGTCAAACTGTCCGGTAGTCACAGTGCCGTAACCTAAAATGACTTCACTGTTTTCGTCGGTGACGATAATCTCAGTGCCGTCTGTCAAAGTTACTTGTGCATAACTGGCTAAGGGAGCAAGCAAGACAAAACAGCTCAATAGCCACACAGCAATAAGATGTTTGGGTTGATGCAATTTCATAATTGGTTCCTTAAGACTAGCGTGTTGCAGGCTGTATGTTGCTGGCAACGCTTAGTCATATACCACGTGTTATCGCTACAGCCTTGAATATGTTGAATAGTGTGACTCACAACTTCTCCTGAGTTCTCTTGAGGTTCTCTTGTCGTTTCCTGTGTATGTCTACTCTGTGTTTCTACAATTGATTTTTGAATCTTTATATTCTTTTTACAGTATCTTTACAAATATGGACCTTGGGCATCTTGTGGTGCTAGCTGCTGATGCTATCAGCCCTAAAGTTTGAGTGGCAGTATAAGTTTGCTAAAAGATACGGCGAACTTGTGTTTATACCAGCATCTATCTAAATTATTAAGTCAACTCCAGCAAGTCTAAGCTAGTTCTACCGCATAAGTTAGTGTGCCTCTGCTAGACGACGTACAGTTATTAGCTGTGAGAGCATGACGAACATGCTGAGGGGGCGCAGGTGAGGTGAACCTTGGGGGCATCACCTGCGCCTTAACTGCTTAACTTTTACGAGACGACATCAAAACCATTAACGACATCAACATCTAACGACATCAACATCGTTTAAGGTGTTGCTGCAATGTTGTCAAAAGCTAAGTTAAACCCAGCTTCAACACCGTTGATGATGACATCATAATCGCCTGCCGGAAGCCCCAGCACATCTAGGTCAATAGGTGCGTCAAAGCCTTCAGTAACAGGTGGGCAGACAACTGTGGTTAGTGAAGGTGCGTGCCACAGAGTTATGTTAAACGTACCGTCTGTATAGTTGATGTCGCTCTTAGCAATGTAGTGGCAGGCATCTGGCAAAAAGCCTCTGGCAACCGCGCGGACTTGCACTGGGAAAGACTCGAGCACTTCAATATCTACAACTTGCACATTGGCTTCGCTAAGCCCTAGCTCGGGTGAGTCCACAAACAGCGTTGTGCTTGCCTCGTTGACAGTCACGTTGTACAAGCCGGGCGCGAGGGGCAGTAGCTCGAGGTTAAGGCTTGTCTCAAAGGGAACAATCACACCCGCACAGCCAGTGTCCTCAGCGAAATTGATGCGGCGCTGCCAGAGGGTCACGTCGATGTTGCCAACAGCGTTATCGCTAGTGCCGGGTTGCTGGCTCACCGTGACTTCATAGCCAGCAAGTTCGTGGCAAGGGTCGCTCAAAAAGCCTTGGACTTCCAGAGCAACATCGCGCCCTGTATCTAGCACAGAAGCAGTCACAACCTCCACAAACGCTGGGCGTACATCTTCGCCGCCGCCGTCACCTTGCTCAACGGTTACTGTTGTGGTCACGCGGTTCACGTTAATTGTGTAACTACCCGGTTCAGGTAAGGTGTTGAGTCTAAAGGTGTGTTCAAAGGGTACAGTTACGTCTTCACAAGGCAGCAAAATGTCGGTCACGGTATAGACGGTCACGTCAAATATTTCGCCATCAAAGGTTTGCTCGATGCGGCCAAGTTGGGTGCAGGGGTCAGCAAGTTCGCCTTCTACAAAGACCTCAATCCAACCGGCTGGGTTAACCGTCGCCGTAACTGTATCTACATAAGCTTCACCTTCGCTGGTGGTGTCGCGCACGCTGCTGATGGCGTCTGCCCGAATGATGTCACCATCTAGCACGCCTTCTACTATGACAAAGGTGCGTGGCTCGAGGTTCTGCCAAAATGTCTCAGCATCCACTGCGCCTACCGGGTCAACAATGTACTGGGTGTCGGTACTGCCTTCAACCACGTATTCAGGACGGTCTGCAACCACGAGGCGCTGGCTAGTGGCATCGAACTCACTAATACGCCCTTCAATGCTAATGAGCGGGTCGTCGTTGGGTTCCAAGATAA
>JBCCOX010000410.1:0-4978 GCA_039025155.1 Deinococcota bacterium
AGCCTCAGCAGCTTGTTTGTGCTTGCGAATGTGTTTAGTGAGTTGCTCGAGGTAATCTGCCTCGAGCTGGCAAGCTTCACAGCGAATGGGTTTGGTCGTGCCACTGACAACGCGCTCGAGGCGGGCGTCCAGCATATCTTTGAGCAAAATGGCTGTAGGTAGCAGCAAACTCTGGGCTGCAAAGAGTTTCGCGTGGCGCGCGCAGTAACCACCCTGACTGCGCAACCGCTGGCGCAAGGGGATATCATTCACGCCGTCTCTGGCGATGCCCTCCAAGTAGCGCAAGCTGCGTGCCTCGAGCAACCTGCAAACTGCACAAGGAGCATCATGGTGCTGCTCGAGCGCAGCTAAAACATCGGTCACTTAAAATAGGACACTTAAAAACGAATGACTTGATGACCTTCAGGAGGTAGCTCGAGGAGCGCGTTCATCACATTTCTTATGCCAAATTTCAAAAAATAGCTGAACGGACTAATCAGCCGTTCTTGCTTACCCCCTAGAGGTAAAAGATGCGTTTGTAAGCGCGTAAATTGATGCGCATAGATGTCGTCTTGGGTAGCCAAGGCGCGCGCGCTTTTGTGCCTTAGTTGGCTGAGGATTTGTTCAATGCGCTTTGTGCCACGTTCAACAGGTTGCTCGAGGGTTGGGTCAATCGACTGAATGTGTAACAGGAGTTGCTCGGTACTTGTTTCCAAGGTCTGTAAAGCTTCTTGAATGATGTCGTTGTGACCGTGTAGCTTGAGCAAAATATCGTTGCGAATACCTTCAAAATCGTCGTAGAGACTGTCGACATCTAGACCAAACTTGTCCACCACCCGGCGAGCAGGCGGTTCCAACACGGTGACGTTCATACGCGGGGTAATCAAGGGCATAGCTACATCGTTCAGGTCGTAGACGCCTTTAAGTTGGGCAAAATAGCGCAGCTCGCCGGGGCCAACTACGGTGATGGCTGTGGGCAAGGCAGCATCTTGGGTGATGGGCCGCAAGCCTGCTGCTGGCGTAAGACAACTTGGGCGCGCGCGTAAGTCTTCGAGCAGGGTTTCCCTGGTTACCGAGACATCGCCATTTTGCCCGTCGTACCAAAAAAGCTCATCGTGGTAGCGCAGCAAGTGACGCCCACCGTCAACTTCATAAAAAAGGTTCGTCGCGTTCTCAGCCCGCCCCAGTTGAGGTGGGTAACCTAATTCTGCTAGGTCGTCACCTGCTTGGTTAATCGCTTGGGATGACGCTAACGGACGGTCTAGCTCTTGCTCAATGATGCCATGAAAATGGCTAGCGATGCAGTCCTCGAGCGGATTGACAATAATGAGGCCTTCATCCCCTAAAAGTTTGTAAAGAATGCGGGCAAACCAGTCTGCAAATGTGGCCGTATCCTCAGCCGTGTCCTGTAGCAACGCCAGCACATCGTCTTTGTGATCGCGCATGATGTCATCTGCAGGTAACGCATCTAGCTCGAGGCAGATATTTTCTACCCAGCTAGCAGCCAGCTCAATACGCCCCGCTGGCACAGCCTCCGGTAAAGGCACCTGCAACTTATGCAGGGCTTCATCGGCATCTAAAATGTACGTGTGATCAATTTCGTCGCTATCGTGATCTTGGCTGGCCAGCCAAAAAATAGGCACAACCGGGCTGTCTTCGCTATCAAGTTCACGCGCAAGTTTAATGACGGTGACTGCTTTCGAGAGCGTGAACATAGGTCCTAGTAGCAGGCCTACTTGTTGCCCCGTTACCACAGCGCGGCTGTTGGGCTGGGTGAGTTTGTGCAAGTTGTCATGCACAGCCTGTGGGGCCTTAAGCTGACCTGCATAGCAGCCCAGTGAACGCACGAGACGCTCGCGGTCAATGGGTCTAGTTAGCTCGAGTGCAGCTTGCCGACTAGCTTGCCCACCATTAGCTTGTCCACCAAGCGCAAAAAAAGCGTCTAGCTTACCGGTTTGGTAGGCCTCTGAAAAGCCCCCTGAGATATTTGTCGAAATATTTGCTGAGATATTTGCCGAAATATTTGCTGCCGTATCTGCTGCAGTGTCTGCTGCGTCGTGCGTCACAAATTACGCTACCCTGTTTTAGGGTCGTCAACTGTCATGTAGTTAGCGGTCAGGAACTTCTTTAAGCAGTTGCGGCAAGTGACCTTATCTACACACCTTGCCAACAGGGTTTAGCTACAAGGTTTGGCTGCAACCTTTGCTTTGACTTCAACCTTTACTTTGATTTTGGTGATGTATACCTAAATGAGAGCTTAAAAGCACGTCAGCTTAAGCATGACCTATCACGAGGTTTGCATGATACACTAGCGCGTTGGCTAGCTTTTAGTGTGGTTTATATTGACGCTAGCTCGAGCTTAGCACCTACCTAGTTGCCTCGATAGATTGATGTTTTCTATTCATATTTTTTTTGATTGATGACCTTTAAAATCAACCACTTAAAGCTACATAATCAGCTTATTTACATTGATGATTGTATGTATTTTGGAATCTAATTATGCACCTTGTTGTTGACCTACTCCCCAAAGATCACTATGAAGATGTCGTCGTGGTTATTGACGTACTGCGCACCTGTACGGCAGCGGCACTACTTTGTGCCAATGGTTTGGATGAACTTTATGTCTGCTCGAGCGTGCGCAGTTCACACAAGTTTGCCAAGTCGCGGCCCAAAGCGCAGCCTCCCCTACTGCTGTTAGGTGAGCGCGGCGGCATGCCGCCAGAGGGATTTAACTACACTAACTCTCCAACTGAACTCATGCAGGTAGATGCGCGTGACAAAGCTGCCCTGCTGCTTTCCAACAATTCACCAACGGTGCTGCGCCACACGGCAGCAGCCTCACATGTGCTTTTGGGAAGTTTGTACAACGCCGAAGCAGTCATGCGGCAAGCAGCGGCGCTAGCAGACACCACTATTCACTTGGTTTGTAGTGGCCACCTTAGCAACGAAGACATTGGCGATATATTGGCCGCAGGGTTTATGGCGGCCATGCTCTCTCAGGTTATTTTGCCCCCTGCAGCGGGCGGCCAACCGCAGATTGATCTGGACGGCACTGCGCTCATGGCCATGACCATGTTAAAAGCCTTTCGTGACCCCCTCGAGGCCCTCTGGCATGCTCGTGCTGGGCAAGTGCTTCGGCAGTTTGATCAAGCTAGCGACGTGGCGTTTGCAAGTTATATTTCGCAAGCTGAAGCTGTCCCCCACTTAACTCAGGTGATTCCCAGTCAACATGCTGATGTTTATCAGTTTGAGGTCTTGCGCTGAGCTTGAATGATATTCAGCGTCATGACATTCTTGGCTACGCTGTTGCCGCGTGCAGTCTAGACCAAGCCTGTACATGGTGCATTCAACACGCTGAGCAAAACGTGAATCCTCAACTTGTCGTTACTCTAAATCCAGAAATTGTAGTTCAGGCGCGTGCAGATAGTGACCTCGAGCAAACCATTCAAGCTGCCTCACTCATTGTGGCAGACGGTGTGGGCATGCTCTGGGCTGCGCGCCAACTAGCTGAGCCCCTACCTGAGCGGGTAACTGGCGTGGATTTAATGCTAAGGTTGCTCGAGGTCGCACCCCATTTGCGAGTGTTTTTACTCGGTGGTAAACCCGGTGTGGCAGAACGTGCTGCTGAGGTTGCACGGCAACGTTACGGCAGTACCATCGTGGGACATCAGCACGGTTATTTTGATAAACAAAGTCCAGACGACGTAGACGACGTAATTGCAAACATTGCCTCGAGCAAGCCTCAGCTTTTATTTGCTGGACTTGGCGAAGGGCAAGAAGTGTTTTTGAATAGCTACCAAGACGACCTCGGCGTGCCCGTTCTGATGGGTGTGGGCGGTTCTTTAGACGTGCTTTCTGGTGAGGTTTACCGCGCCCCTGCATGGACCCGGCAACTGGGTATCGAGTGGGCCTGGCGGGTTGGCCTTGACCCAGCCCGCTGGCACCGCATCCCGCGCCTACTTGCGTTCATGCGGCTTGTACAGCAAGCAAAATCAGCTCTTTAGAAGCTATTTGAAACGAGCTCGAGTAATGATGTTCCATCAATACTGATCAAGTTCAAGGCTAAAACATTCGCTAGATAGTGTATTCAAAAAGAACTCCACAGTATATCAGCTAAGAAGCCTCAATTTGATATTTTTAGGTACTGCAGAGAGTTTCTTAAACGCGAGTCCGTGCGACAAAAGTATTAAGATATATAGAAAATTGGTTAATTAGAAAGATGACACTATGACACAACCTTTACCCCGCATTCTTTTTGCCACCATTGCCGCAGGTGGTGCCCACGTGAGTACCGCTAACGCGATGGCAGAAGCCATTCAGGCCTACTACCCCAACGAATTTGAAACTGATGTACGCGAAATCATGCAGGATTACGGCTTTGCTGAAGACGACACCCGCCACAAAGAATTTTGGCGTTGGGCCTTAGAGCAACCTTGGCGGGCCCGGCTTGGGCAGCGTATCCTCGACCATTTTCCGTGGACAACCAACCGCGTTCACCGCCGCATGTTGCGGGCCTTTGCTAAAGAAGCAGCACGCCGTCTTAACGCCAACTCACCACAACTTGTTGTTGCCAATCATCCGTGGTTAGTTGTTGCCCTCACGCTAGCACAGCAGCAATTTCACCTAAACACACCTGTGCTCACGTTTCAAACATCTACCCTAGACGCTAGTGCCTTATGGGCTGAACCTGACTGTGAACGCATAGTTTTAGGGGGCACACGTGCTAAAGACAAATTAGTAGCAATGGGCGTTCCCAAAAGTAAAATTGATGTCGTTGGCTACCCAGTACGGCAAGCCATTTTAGCTGCGCCTGAGCAGCAAGAGGCTAGGGCTAAGCTCGAGATTGAAAACCGTTTTACCTGTCTCATTGTGCTCGGTGGGGAAGGCATGGGCGGCGACCCAGAAGCTATTATTGACGCCCTTACGGGGCTTAACCTAGACATGCAACTTGTAGTGATCTGCGGCCGCAATGACGTGCTCAAGCAGACATTAGATGCAC
>JBCCOX010000411.1:0-4973 GCA_039025155.1 Deinococcota bacterium
AAATCGGGCAAAAATTCTTCTAGCCAACTGAAGGGAACGCGCATTACAACCTCCCAAACTGGCGCAGCACGCGCATATCACTGTTGTAAAGGTAGCGAATGTCGGGGATGTTGTAGCTCACCAGTGCCAAGCGGTCAATCCCAAAGCCAAAAGCAAAGCCCGTACAGTTTTCGTAGCCAACGGCTTTAAAGACATTTGGGTGAACCATGCCGCAGCCGCCTAGCTCGAGCCACTCCTCGCGCCCGGTTTTAGGGTTGGTCCACCAGATAGCAAACTCACCGCCTGGTTCCACAAACGGGAAAAACGAAGGTTTAAGCATCGTTTTAGTATTTTTACCAAAAAGCTGGCTGGCCATTTGAGTGATGGCCCCTTTGAGGTCGCCCATGGTGATGCGCTCGCCAACAACCAGGGCCTCGAGCTGGTGGAACATGGCTTCGTGGGTCGTGTCCACCGCTTCGTTGCGGAAAACCTTACCCGGCACAATGACTTTAAACGGTGGTTTGTGCGTTTCCATGTAGCGCACTTGCATGGGGCTGGTGTGGGTTCGTAGCACGCGCCCATCTGTTGTCCAAAAGGTGTCTTGTAAGTCTCTAGCAGGGTGATGGTCAGGGGTATTGAGGGCATCAAAGTTGTGGAACTCGTCTTCTAGCTCGGGGCCGCTGCCCACGTCATAGCCCATGCTGGTAAAAATATCAATGAGCCGATTAGTAATGGTTGTAATGAGGTGTAAACCACCAACGGAATAGCCCACACCGGGCAGGGTGACATCAACACCTTCATCCTCGAGCGTGGCGTCTAGAGCGGCTTGCTCGAGGGCATATTTGCGGGCGTTAATAGCCTCAGTTAATTCGCTTTTAAGGGCGTTAATGGCTTGCCCCGCGTTGCGCCGTTCTTCAGGAGGAAGCCCACCTAGGGTTTTAAGTTGCTGGGTGAGCGCGCCTTTTTTGCCCAAATACGCCACTCGCACATCTTGCAGGGCTTGTAAGCTGTCTGCACTAGCAATATCTGTTAAAGCCTGGTCTCGCATGTAAGTCTCCTCAGCCGTTATCAATCTAGCCGTCATGATGTGCAGTTTGGTGATCGGCATCTTTCTTGTGTGTACTATTTGCACGCAGTGAAGGTTGGTCTTGTCAAATTTGTAGTTATAAGGTCATGGCAATTTTGATGCTGCCTTAAAACATTTAGCTTGTTATGGTATCGCGTCAACCGCTGCAAGGTGCTACAAGCCTTGTTACTTATACTTACAATTAAATACGTTTAAATACGTTGCCAGAACCATCCTATCCTGTTTGGCACGCTAAGCAATAAAAAAACACTACCTGTAAAGGCAGCGTTAACCATACGCGAGACCACTGGAGGTGATCCAGTGTCTGCGCTAGCGCGTAAATAGTGCGTTGTGGATAGCCGCAGTGGGCAATTTCATGGTGCTTACTTTAGCTTAGTTAGGGTGATGCGTCAAGCTCGAGTGAGATATTAGTCAGCTAGGTGCAGACATATTTTGTCCCTAGCTCGAGAGTATTAAAAAGGGCTAGTGTGATCTTGTAGGCTAAATAAGCTTCAATCAAGTATTTTCATAAAAACTAGAATACTTAGAGGTAATAGCGATGAGACATGCACGCAAAAAAGCAGTATCAAGCTTAGTTTTGTGGTGTCTGTTTGGGTTACTTGCTGCTTGTAGTGGCTCGAGCACAGGTATAGGTGTTATTGAATACGGAGGTAGTGGAGGCCTACCAATCAACATTGATTTACCTGAAACAGCCATGCGCGGTGAAGCTATTCAGCTAACGTTGAATACCTATGGTAGCTGCACAACACCAGCCAGAACTGAGGTGCAGATAAAAGGGCTAGAAGCCATCGTGACGCCTTATGACACAGTCTCGAGAGGAACGAGCACGAGCCCCTGCCCACTTGGTATACGCACGCTCGAGCACACAGCAACACTCACCTTTAACCAAGTTGGCACTGCCACAGTCACGGTGCGCGGCCGCAACAATTTTAGGGGAAACGTTATCAGAGTAACCAGAGCCGTTACTATCCAGTAAGTTGGGTCACGACTAATCAAACTCGATGGCTTGACTCTTCTGCGTGAGTCAAGCCATTTGTCCTGTGAGTTCATCAACCAGCTACAACCTGCGCACGCGCTGCTGAAGCTATAACGACATTCGTAAATATTGAGCTATAAACTGAGTTGGTTGATTGGTACTCGCGCTGCTCGGTAAGTATGAAGCCAGCTCCATACTTACGGCTAACGCTATAGCACAGGCACATCAATCGCTAACGCCACAAGCGTGCTACCGGGGTCTGGGTTGATGTTTTTATCAGTCACAACCTCAGCGTGTTTGCTGCCGGCCGCTTACTAATGAAAAATATAGACAAATAATTGCCTTAATAAAGCGCGACTGCTTACCTCAGTCAAAAATTTTGGATGGTGGACGTGCGTTTAAGATACTCACATCCTCAAGAAACTGACTGTATACGCCTTTGCCTACGCAATTTAAGAACCATCCGCAACCTCGGCAAGTACACCACAAGTGCTAGCAGACAAATCACGCCCATGCCTGCAAACGCGCTGCGGTAGGCAACACCCGGATAACGCCCTGCTTCATTGAGCGCAAAGGTACTCACGAACACACCCACACCCCACTGTACCAGCGCACTGCCGCCAAACCCACATAAGTTGATGGCGGTTGCTGCCCGTCCCGTCATGTTGGCTGGAAACACCCGCCGTACATCAGATAACGCGAGTAGTGAAAACGCGCCACACAGGCCATAGCTAAAAAAGAGCCCAGCAAGTAAGATGCGCGCGCCATCGCTTGGAAATACGCTGATGAGCCCTAGTAAGATGGTTAGAAGGCTGCACGCGCCCACGAAGGTTTTGGCAATGCCGAACTTATCTGCCAAAATGCCACAGACAAAAAAGCCAGTAATTGCCCCAAGACCTAAAGCAGTGAGTATGTTGCCCATGGCTACCTCGCTTAAGCCAATGGCATCTAACAAATAAGGCCCTGCCCACAACCCTTGAAAGGCAAATAACGCTGAGGTCATTGCAAAGTTGACTAGGCCAATGCGCCAAAAGGGGAGACTGCGAAAAATATCTGCAAAGGTGCCTGTTGTATCTCGGGCCGCGTGCTCAGGTCTAGGTGCATCTTGACCCCAAATGAGAATGGCCAGCGCACTTGCTAAAAAGACAACTGAGCCGCCAGCAAACACAGCCCGCCAGCCGAAGGTTCGGTTAAGCAAAGCAAGGGGCGTGGCTGCGCCGATGCCGCCAAACGCGCCAAGCCCAACTAGCACACTAAACACAGACGCCAGTTGGGAGGCTGGAAACCAGCGGCTAAACGAGGTGAACGCGCCCATCAAAATAGCTGACGTACCCAACCCAATGAGCGCCCGCCCGATTGTTAGCATGGTAAACGAGTTAGCAGTTGCAAATAGCGCAAGGCCCAGCACACCTGTAAACATGACGATGGGTGTCACCCAGCGTGCGCCGCAGCGGTCAAAGGCAACCCCTGCTGGCAGTTGGGCAAGGGCAAAGGGTACAAAAAAAATGCTGGTCATGCGCCCAAGTTGCTCAGCGGTGAGAGATAAATCGCGCATGAGGTCGTCTGCAATGACAGCGTTGGCAGAGCGGAAAAAGTAGGACAAAAAGTAGGCACACAAATACACCACAAAAATGCGCACATGAGCTGAGGTAAACGTTGCTGGCATGGCTGATAGTGTAGCACCAGTTCGGTGTCAACTTCAGATTAAAAGCTGCGTTGTAACCCTTGTGTTATTAACCTTTGGTAAAAATGGCTAAGGTACAAATATAGTTTTAGAAGGCAGATGGACATAATCAGAGTTGAATGTAATTAAAATTACTCTCCTTAACATAAGAACAGCGATTCATGATGCTTAGCATATGTTCATTAACTTCGGATTGGGCTTAGTATCAAACTCTGTGCAAATGAGCATTTAATCGTCCTGATATGCATCAAAATACAGATTTGTAGATAATTTTTAGGGTTGTGTCATGTGTTTTTAACTCGAATTGAGTAGAAAATGGCCTCGAGCCCATCCTCACCTCATCCACAAACTACACCATCCACACGGAGGACCCACAAACCTCACACCTTGCATGACAGGTGTCACACAGCATGAAGACGCGATTAAGGCTACAATAGTTAGTTAAGCTTTAGGTTGCTAATGATATGTAGCTTTTAGCGGCATAAAGTTAGAAAGGCTAGGCCCTCCTTGCGAGATTTACTTTACAATGCTGCAAAGCATTTCAAAGACGGCAAGGCACTAGCTGAGCAGGGAGACTATCAACAGGCACTTGCTGCCTACCAAAAAGCTTTACGTGATTTACACGCAGTTCGCCCCCAACGTATGCGCGACGTGCTTTTGGCACAAGTTTATTTATCACGCTACCAGGTGGCACTCGAGTGCGAGGTCGATCCCAACCTCGCCATGAGTGATTTACGCATGGGATATTCGTACGCGCGCACGACTCAAGAACCACACGTGCGCAAATTTGCTGAGGAGTTGTGGCAAGCCCATTTAGTGGGTGTGCCGCAGACATTGGCGAAAAAAGTTAGTTAAACGGTTACGTGTTAACAGGCCACTTACATTTGAGGTCAGGCAATGTGTAACCCAACGGCGCAAGTGAGCTGTCCATGCTCAGGATAGTCCTCAACACCACGACACGCCATCATGGTAAGTAGTGATGGTCGTCGTTATCAACCAAGTTAAGATGTGTGTAAGTCTAAAAAGATGTACTTTTTATCCTAAGCAGGTGCGACTTGAAGTCTAAGTGCATCTGCTTTTCTTATGTGTTGATGGCGCGCTTACCCGATGCTGATAATCTACTCGGATGCTGACAACCTCGGATGCTGATAATTTACGCATGTCTCACTGGCAAGGTAGCATGGACATATGACTGCACTTTACGATGCTGCCCACGCTGCCCAACAAGATTACATTGCAACCCTAGA
>JBCCOX010000412.1:0-4962 GCA_039025155.1 Deinococcota bacterium
GCCGGCTACCGGGTTATCTCAGCTACTCACGAGCTTATTGCTGAAGGTACTGCTAGCACCCGTGAAAGCGTCTCTAAAATTATCACCGAGCTTCGTTCAGAAGGGTTGATTGAGTCTGGTTACAGAAGTATTGTCTTGCTCGAGCCAGATACCTTAGACGACATCTCACAAGGGTTTTAAGCGCACTTACAACCAACCTGAATGCGAGTTCTTGTAACAGGTGCAAGCGGCTTTGTCGGCAGTCACCTCGTGCGTCACTTAGTAGATACTGGCCACGAGGTCATTGCCCTAGCTCGCAGCACACCCGGTTCTGAGCAAGCAGGGTCTGAGCAAGTCGGTGTATTAACTGTTCTAGGTGATATTACCGATGCAACCAGCCTCGAGGCAGTTGGTAGCAAACTCAACACCCAAAACAGCACCGTTGATGCCGTGATTCACCTCGTCGGTATCATCCGTGAGCAGGGTAATGCCACCTTTGATGCCATTCATGTGGAAGGCACCAAAAACGTTTTAGACCTTGCCAAGCAGCTTGGTGTGAAGCGTTTTATCCACATGAGCGCGCTCGGTAGCAAGCTCGACAGCGAAAGTCGCTACTTCAAAACCAAAGCCCAAGCCGAGGCTTACGTGCGTGCCTCTGGGCTTATCTTCACCATTTTTCGCCCCAGCCTTATTTTTGGCGAGGGCGATGAATTTTTTGGGGATATTCTCAAAGAACTGGTAAGTTTGCCGCCCGTTGTCCCCCAAATTGGCGACGGCAAGTTTCCGTTTCGCCCTGTCTGGGTAGGGGATGTTGCCAACGCATTCACCCAAGCGCTCACCCGTTCAGCTACTGAAAGCGAGGCCTACGACCTTGTGGGGCCGCACGAATACACCTTCCGTGAGCTGCTTGACCTCATGCAAGCCGCCCTCGGCACTAGCAAACAAGTTGTACCCGTGCCGCTCATACTTATGCGCCTCGGTGTGCCGGTGATGCAAATTCTACCCAAGCCGCCGATTACTCAAGATCAATTTATGATGCTCTTGGCAGGTAATACAGGTGAACTTGAACCAATTACGGATATATTTGACTTAGAACTTCGTGCATTGCCAGACGTTTTACCCGATATCGTCAAAGCTTGACGATGTTTAATCATATTAAGATGTCGAATCGAACCTATAACTATGAACGATATACCTAGCGTGTGTCCAAAGTGTAGCGGGGAGATGATACAGGGCTATGTACCCAACTTTCCGTTTTCTGCTATCTGGATAACAGAGTGGTATCAAGGAAATCCCCAAAAATCGAAAAAGGGGATTTTAGGAGATGGGGGTTATGTTCAACTCTCACGCAAAACTCCAAGAATATCAATGGCTGCTTTTCGTTGCAGTCAATGTGGATTTGTAGAGTTTTATGCCCGAGATGAGTTCGAACCAGTCCAGAAGTAAACTATCACCAAAATTACATCAAAAACGGACTCCGCACTCACACGGAATCCGCTTTTTATTTGCCCGTCTATCAAACTAATTCAACGCGATAATCTCTACAACCCAATCGCCGTCAACGGCAACGTCCTTATCAACGTTTCTTGATGTGGTGCCACCAAGTCAATGTTAGCTTGAGGAATATCTTCTGGAATTTGGACGTTCACACCCTCAGCACCTTGAACGGCAGCCACCGTACTGTAGCCTATGGCTTCGTAAATGCGCTGGCGTACCCATGCGTACTCGGCAAGTGAAAAGTCTTGGGCATTGAGGGCATCCACTTGGCTGCGCTTAGCACTCACAAGCAGATTAGCAATACCGCTATAGGCTTGCATAACCTCACGAAAGTTTGCTTGATTGCCATTCTCAAATTCTTGAAATCGTGCTTCAAAGGCTGCAAAATCGCCTTCAATCTCACTAAACATCTCGTTCTGTACTGCTAAAAAGCGATTGAGTTGTGCATCAGAAAGCAGCGGACTGTCTGGGTTAAACGCCTGCTTGTTGCGAACATTGGCATTGAGTTCCTCGAGCTGCACAAACGCGCGCGCCGTGCGGACGCCGGGCATCACAAAACGGTAGACAATAATGCCACCTGCTAACGCAAGCAGTAGCACAACACTCAAACATCCAAGCGCAATTTTTTTACCTACGCCACCACCTTTGGGTGCATCTTGGACAGGTGCGGTCACGACGCACCTTCAGGACTCACATCCCCTGCTGAAGGAATAGACCCACCTGCTGAACGCCGTCCGGCAGCTTCTGCTGCGCGTTGTCCTAGGTCGCGGAACTTGTCACTGACGCCCTCGAGCTTGGCTTGCCACTCTGGATTAGGCGCTAGGTTTTCAGTTGAACGGTGATAGGCAATGAGCGTGGCAGCCAGTGCAAAGGCATCTGCCACCGCCACTTTGATAAGCCACGCCAGCACGATGACACCAACACCTAAGGCCGGGCGAATAGGCTCAGGTAGCACGGAGCCAATGGCAACCGCAGGCAAGCCCAACAAAATCAAAAAAAGCAAAAACTGCCCAAAACTGATGAGTGCGAGTACCACCGCGTTGGCTAAAATAGGCTGCCAAGCTTGGGCGTACAAAATGACGCCATCATGAGCAACTTTCCAGACGTTACTTTCGCGTTCTTTATAAGCGCGGCTTAAAATGGCTTCATCAATAAATGTCGTTGAAAAAACAGCAACGCGCTCGAGCAAGCCCATCAGCCCGTCCAAGCCCGGAATTGGCAAAATGCGCCCAAGGCGTGCAAAATTGCGGGTGAACGCTTTAGTGATGCCGTCTAGCAGCGCGTCTACCCCAAACATGATGCTGGTATCGCGGAAGCGGCTGGTCACTTGCTGCTTACCATAGTTAATCTGACCACCATCAGGAACTTTTTTGTAGACAATAACCTCTGTCATGACAGCCGTGTGGGCTGCTTTAAGCAGATAAAAATAATAGCGCGTAACCCAGCGGATGACGCCAACAGCACCGCCGAGTGCCAGTAAAAACACCAAAATACCTAAGACGTTCCAAAGCTGACCAAGTAGCCACGCAATCCCGCCCATAATGCCAAAATAGACCAGCAAGGCAAGCCCCAACACAGTGTAAGAGCCTAGCCGCGCCCAAATAAAAGGCATGGTTTTACCAATAAGTGCAAACGCTTCTCCAAAATAAAGTTTAGGCATGTTTCCTCCTCGAGCAACGTCGCGCTGCCATTTTAGTCATCGTTATGCTAGCTAGATAGTAGTGACTCCACTTGGGGTCATGAACGTTGTCTAAAAAATTATAAAACTTACGCAAAATTAAAATGATTGATACTCTCACAACTCGCTCAACCATTCAATAATGTGCTTCCTGACGTAATTTCCTTCTTCAAGACGACCAAAATGCGCGAACGGGTCAAGGGTAGCACGTGAAATCTCGAGGCGTATGTGAAAAAAAAGCTGTGTGATAGACTTCACATGTGCTAAGCCGAAAACAAACCCTCGCCTACGGTGTGGCGGATGTTGCCGGGTCAACGTCGTACAACACCATCAACGTACATCTTTTATTTTTTTTGGTCACGGTGCTTGGCTTAAACCCAGCCCTAGCGGGAAGTGTTTTGCTCGTTGGCCGAGTGATTGATGCGTTTACCGACCCGCTCATGGGTGTGCTCAGTGACCGATTTAAAGTGAGGTTGGGCTCGAGGCTTGTCTTCGTCCGTTACGGCATGATTCCCTTTGGGCTAAGCTTTGCACTGATTTGGTTTTTAACACCCCAAGCAAGTGAGTGGCAATTATTTGCGCTTGCAGCCATCTTACTTACGCTGCACACCACCATTTTCACCGTGGTACAAGTGTCTTACCTCGCCACCACCCCAGACCTTGCGCCCAGCTACCAAGCGCGCACCGTCCTCACCAGCTACCGGGTGGCGTTTGCAACCTTGGCGTCACTACTTGCCACGGCGTTACCACCTTTGCTAGCATCCCAAATCGCCTTACTCTTACCTGGCTTAAATCCCACACTAGTTGGTTGGCGTGGGGTTGGCATTCTCTTTGGCATCATCATGGTGCTGAGTTTTTTACCGTTGGTGACGCTTATCACCGAGCCTAAAACGACGACCTCGGCGAGTGGATTTAGCAATTTGCGAGACATTGTGCAGAGGCTATTACGAACTCGAGGCTACCCACAAGTGGTACTCATTTTTGTCTTAGCTACCTTGGGCATCGGCATTGTGGCGTCGATGTTGCCGTTCTATTTAGATAGCGCGCTCAGGCTTACTGCTGACCAAGCAACCGTCGCTTTGGGTGTGTTGTTTATTGCAGCCGCTTTGAGTATGCCGCTGTGGACGTATCTTGCGAAGAAATGGGATAAAGCTCGAGCCCTCTGCTGCGGTGCGGGTGTCCTCGCAGTTAGTTTAGTGCTGGTCACACAATTGCCCTTACCTGCTGGCATCAGCTTGCCGTTTGCACTTTTGGCGTTAGCGGCTGGCATGGGCTTAGGTGCGGTGCTACTTTTTCCTTGGGCGATGCTGCCTGACACTGTTACGGCAACATCAAACACAGCAACATCACATGAAACTTCTAGTGGTGATCAAAGTGGCTTGTTGTATGCCTGTTTTAGCCTAGCGCAAAAAACATCTTTTGCCATCGGCGTGTTTGCCAATGGACAAGTACTTGCTCGAGCTGGCTTTGATCCTGAACTAGCAACCCAAAGTACGGATGCTATCAATGCCATTCAGACGATGGTTGGGCCTGTAGCTGCCTGTTGTTTTGTACTGATGGGTTACGCGGCATGGTGCTATCCCTTACGAGCAGATGATGTCGATACATCAGCATAAGCATCCCGACTAAACGTCTGCACCGATGATTTCACTAAGGCTGATGAGTTGTTCACGAATGACGTACTCGAGTAAACCCTCACATATCTTCTTCAGCAACCACGGCCCTTCATACACAAGTCCCGTGTAAAGCTGCACAAGCGACGCACCCGCTCGCATGCGATCAATCACATCCTGCGCACTGCTGATGCC
>JBCCOX010000413.1:0-4955 GCA_039025155.1 Deinococcota bacterium
GCGACAGGGTTTAGCATTATTCTATCTGAACCCGCTGACCGCGCCATTTTGACGTATGCCGGGAGCATCTCGAGCTTGCGCTACGAAGACATCAACCTAAACCTTTTTGATGACGCCAAACACGCCCACCTCAGTAGCTTTTTTCTATTAGACACGTTGCGGCCTCACGTTGCCACCTTGTTCAAACACGCCAAAACTAAAGGGCTAACCACCTCGTTAGACACCAACTGGGACCCGCGAGAAACTTGGGGCGGCGGCTTAGACAATGTATTCGAGTATACAGATGTTTTTTTACCCAATCGAGAAGAAGCGTTACGGATAAGTGGACAGACGACGCTCAAGGCTGCCACCAATGTTCTAGCTAGCAAAGTAAGCACCTTAGCTGTCAAACTGGGCGCTGAGGGCGGCCTCGTTAAGCAAGGTGATACTGACTACAGGTCAGCCGTTTTTCCCGTTGATCTTGTTGATACAACTGGCGCAGGTGATTCGTTTAACGCTGGGTTTTTGTATGGTTACTTGCAGAGTTGGCCGCTCGAGCGCATTTTACAATTTGCCTGCGCGTGTGGGTCGCTGTCTACCCGAGCAGCCGGCGGGACAAGTGCGCAAGCAAGTTTAGCTGAGGCACTCAAGTTGCTCGAGTCGCGTTAGACTTAAGGCTGTGCTAGCTCCCAAAGGATTTTACTTTTTTTACTTTGCTGCGTTTGCGGCGCTTTTGCCCTTTTTAGTGTTGTACTACGAACAGCTCGAGTTCACAGGTCAACAGATAGGTGTCTTAAGTGCCATCTTCCCCCTCATGATGTTAGCTGGCGCGCCCATTTGGGGTGCCATTGCTGACGCTAGCCAGCGGCACAAAACTGTCCTGCTTAGCTTGATGGGTGCGTCGCTCGCTATGGCTTTCATCGTTAGTAGGGTCACAACCTTCACAGCACTTACGTTACTGGTGGCATTGTTTGCCTTTTTTATTGCGCCGGTTATTCCGCTGGGAGATACGGCTGTGCTAAACATCCTTGGGGAGCAACGCCGCAACTACGGGCGCATACGTGTTTGGGGTGCAGTTGGTTGGGGGCTTAGCGCGCCTCTAGTTGGCATCCTCACGGAGAGGTTTGACTTGATCTGGGCATTTTATGCCTACATGCTGCTGATGGCTGCGTGTATGTTCAATAGCTTGAGGCTTCAGGTAGAGGCTAGTGAGAAGCACAAAAGAGATACCAACTTACGGGCGTTTTTAACACCTACTTGGCGTTACTGTTTAACAGCAGCATTTTGTACTGGCATAGGCTTAACTGTGAGCGGCAACTTTGTGTATTTGTACCTCACTGAGCTGAGTGCAACTGGATTGATTGTGGGCTTAGCGTTGACGATGGCCACTCTAAGTGAACTCCCCCTAACCTTTTACGGCAGGCAACTTTTAGCGCGATTTCAGAGCCAACACCTCATGTTATTTGCGCTAGCGTGTGTTGTCTTGAGGTTAGTACTTTACAGCCTCTTTGAAAGCCCTCTACTAGTGCTGCTAGTGCAGCTTTTGCACGGGTTCAGCTTTTCAATTATGTGGATAGCTGGCGTTGCCTATGCAGATGAATACGCCCCAGCCGGCAAACAAGCTACTGCTCAAGGGCTATTTAGTGCCACGATGATGGGCTTGGGCGGTGCTGCAGGTGGGCTAATTGCGGGCTACCTTTATGACTTAATAGGTACACAACGGATGTTTCAAAGTATTGCGTTGGGATTGCTATTATGTACGCTTTTACTCGCGTTCAATATGCCTTACCGAGTGACTGCCACAGCAAATGACTAATATCATCAACGCAGGTGTCACAATTTATGCCTGTATCTCTATCTAAATCTTGTAGGTAGAACTCTTTCCAAAGTACGTATGCCCTGCTCACGCTGCTGCACAACCGATGACACCGTTACCCTATAGGAAATAAGCAACATAAGAGTCATTTTAGATAATAGTTGAAGAATTTGTAAGGATACCCTTTTCATCTGTAATTGTACAAGCAGCAACAATGCTTTACTGATTGATTACCCTCACTGCTGTACTGCTTTCAATGATAGTGCAATTTGATACCATTAAGATGCTTCTAAAAAAGTTGAAAATTCCGCTACCGACCCATGCTGCTGAGTTACCTGAGATGATGCTGTTGGTAATGGTGACCTCAACGCTACCCTTGCAGAAAATCCCACCGACCCTACCCTTTGCCGAGTTATCTGAAATGGTGCTGTTGGTGATGCTGGCATTGCCACTGCTGTAAATCCCGCCGCCATGTTCTGCTAAGTTATTTAAGATGTTGCTTTTGATGATGCTGAGATCGCCACCGCTGGAAATCCCACCACCATAATGTGCTGAGTTATCTGAGATAGTGCTGTCGATGATACTGGCGTTGTAGCTACTGCGAATCCCGCCGCCAAACCATTGTGCTGAGTTACCTGAGATGGTGCTATTGGTAATAGTAATGTCATCGCTGTAAATCCCGCCGCCACTGGAAAGAGTTACCAAGTTATCTGAGATGATGCTGTTGGTGATGCTAACGTTGCCACTACTGGAAATCCCGCCACCATATTGTGCTGAGTTGACTGAGATAGTGCTGTCGATGATGCTGACGTCGCCATTGCTGTAAATCCCGCCGCCATCATATGCTGCTGAGTTGTCTGAAATGATGCTGCTGATGATTGTGACATCGCCATCGCTGGAAATCCCACCGCCCATACCTGTTGTTGAGTTGCCTGAGACGGTGCTGTTGGTGATGCTGATGTTGCGAAGGCTGCGAATCCCCCCGCCATAGTCTCCTAAGTTGTTTGAGATGATGCTGTTGGTGATGCTGACGTCACCAAAGCTATAAATTCCGCCACCACCCGTGGCAGCGCCATTCATCACTGCCAAGTTATTGATTGCAAATACACCTCTACCTGTTTGATAGAAGATGCGATGAGCATTCCTTCCATGAATTGTGACTTTGTCTGAAAGACCACTCGCATCAATCTTAAGGTGGTAAATAGTGATCTCTGGTAAGTCACTGGCAAGCGTAATCGTCTGCCCCGCTAAACTGTTATCAAACACAATTGTGTCATTGTCGTTAGCATTGCTGAGCGCGTGCCGCAGCGTGCCAACACCAGCATCTGCATTGCTTGTCACTGTTATCGT
Organism: Deinococcota bacterium; assembly: GCA_039025155.1. GTDB lineage: Bacteria > Deinococcota > Deinococci > Deinococcales > Trueperaceae > JBCCBI01. The sequence goes on from JBCCOX010000413.1 coordinate 3,146, forward strand.
ATTCGCCATTCCCCACGATAGCGTCAGCATAGTCATCAACAACACGACGCTTCTAGTTTGCTTCAGTGCTTGTCTCATTCCTACACCTCCACATTGGTTTCAGTACCCGCTTAGGTATTGACCACAACAGTCGTCTTTGCTGTCGCATTCACCCTTGCAACCGTAATCTCCCAAAGCGTCTAAGTATTTCAACCGTGCTAGTCCTCGAGCACTTCCTCCACAACCGTCGCCTTAATGGCCTTCCACTGTGCTTCTAGCAACCCCTGCACATGTTCAACAACTCTCCCCAACGGTACATCATGATTCTCCGCTTCGCTGCGCACTTTTACCTCAACCGTGCCAGCATCTAGGCCCTTTTTACCGAGGGTAATCCGCACAGGCAAGCCGATGAGATCAGCGTCGTTAAACTTCACGCCAGGGCGCTCATCACGGTCATCGTAGAGAACCTCAATGCCAGCAGCTTGGAGATCGCTATAGATACGCTCAGCAGCCTCAGCTACGGCTGGATTTTTGGAGGCAGCTAGCGCCAGCAGCGATACATGATAGGGCGCAATGCTAATTGGCCAAACGATGCCATTATCGTCATGGCTGTTTTCAAGCACACTCGCCATAAGCCGGCCCGGACCAATGCCATACGATCCCATGACGATAGGCTTTTTCTGGCCGTTTTCGTCTAAAAAGAACGCACCCAAACCTTCACTAAACGCTGTGCCCAACTTGAAGATATTCCCTACTTCAATACCGCGCACAGACTTCATGGGCTTGCCGCTGAGCGGGCAAGGGTCACCGTCTTGAGCTGCGGCAATGTCGGTGACAATATCTGCCTCATAGTCACGCCCGTAATTCACGTTCTTGTAGTGATAGCCTTCTTTGTTCGCACCTGCAACCAAGTTCGGGGCATTGGGGATGAGGTCATCCACTACTAGGGTGACTTGGTCACGTTGGATGCCTACGGGTGAACCGTAACCGGGTTCTGCACCAATGGCACGAATTTCTTCGGGCGTGGCAGGGCGTAGACGGCGCGCTTTGAGGGCATTAGTGAGTTTAGTTTCGCTTAAGTCCATGTCGCCGCGAATGACCACAAACACAAATTTTTCGTCGGGCTCAGACACCGTGCCGACATCAGCAACAACAAACACAGCTTTGGCGGTTTTGCTTTTGGGAACGCTCAAAAACTCTGCCAGGCTTTCGATGGTCGTGGTGTCGGGTGTGGCGATTTCCTCTAGCTCTAACGCCTCTTCAGCTTCTGGCGTGGGTTTTTGGAAGCGGGCAACTTGCCGGTTGGCACTGTAGCCGCTGTCTTCGCAGATAAGTAGGGTGTCTTCGCCAATGTCCACAAGCGCCATAAATTCGTGCGACATGTCGCCACCCATGATGCCGTTATCGCTCATCACGGCCACAAAGTTGGTAAGTCCGCAGCGCCTAAAAATATTGAAATACGCTTGATACATGCGCGGATAGTAGGCATCAATACTCGCTTCATCTGCATGAAACGAGTAGCCGTCTTTCATGGTGAACTCGCGCACGCGAATCAGCCCACCGCGCGGTCTGGGTTCATCGCGGAATTTGGTTTGAATTTGGTAGAGCATAAACGGCAGTTGTTTGTAACTGCGCACCACTTGCGAAGCCAAGTCGGCCATTACCTCTTCGTGCGTCATCGCCAAACACATGTCGCGGTCATGGCGATCTTGAAAGCGGGCCATGTCGCTGCCAATCTTTTCCCAGCGGCCGCTGCGCTGCCAGACCTCTGCGGGGTGAACAACCGGGAGCGTCACTTCTTGCCCGTCGATGGCATCCATCTCTTCTCTAA
>JBCCOX010000414.1:0-4942 GCA_039025155.1 Deinococcota bacterium
AGCGTCAGATGGTGAACAATCTATAACAAAACAGACCTTAGAAGGCACTATTGCCGTGCTCGAGGCTGGTGCTACAACTATTCCCATTGTCGTAGTAAGAGCGATTGTCAACGGTTGGATAGAGCAACTTAGTGCGCGAGAAGACCCGGCGCTAACCCCAACTATTGAGGGTCTAACCCATCTCGTAGACGCATTCAATGAAGGTGATCCCGAAGCTGCTACAGCAGCCGTGCTGCGCTTGAGCGAAACAACCGCCGACCTAGCTGACGACACTGACGACGACACCAACATTGACCTGCTACGCCAACTTGCTGAGATTTTAGCGGAAATTGCCGGTGAGTGAGCGGTTATATCAAGTAGTTTGCAGCAGGCTGGTTGTGCTGAGTTGAGCTTGTTGTACTGAGGATGTTGGGGGCGGCTAAAAGAGCCCGCTCGAGCAACTCTAGGTTAAGGACGCTCCTCAGGATAAAAATCGTAGTAGTCAGGACAATCCTCAGGTATTTGTTTCATGCCTCCCAAAGAACGCTTGGATCTAAAGGTACCACCAATCCACTGCAGATAACCACAATCTACAAGTGCTTTTCTGTAGTCGCTCATTGCTGCATAGTCTTTTTCATACTGCTCAGCCATTAGACGAAGCGTTTCCTCCGAAACCTCATAGGGACTACTTTCGATGGCTTCATTAGCAATAGGAACATTATCTTTGCTCGTACTTGTACAAGCTGTGAGGGTGAACGTCAAAACCATCAACCAACAAAGTTTTTTGACCAATGACGCATTTTGCCAAATCATGTTTCCCTCCGCCACCATTTTATACGAAATCCGCTTATATCCCGAATAATGCCTAAAGGCATCATCTCGTCCAGCGCGGATTTCGTAGCTTATCTTACCTGCTCTGGCAGGGGTTGATCCCTTCGGGAATCAACCGGATTTGGTGTAACACTAAGCTTCTTGAGCAAGCTTCCAACTGCGTACTTGAAAGGGCGTAAAGTCAAAACTGGTTTCACGAATGGGGCTGATGGGGCGCTCGAGCAAATCTAATTCATGAGTTGCTCGCCAGCCTCCCGGCAAGCTCAACCGAACCTGCCCGCGTGCGCCCCTAGGTTCATAGCAGCGCAAGACCAAGCCGCCACCATCTTCAAGCGGTTTGAGGGCGGCTAGCGCAACTGGCAAACCTTTAAGTTCAATAAGCTGCAACGACGTTTCAAAATCTGCTTGTATAGGCTGGCCGTACAAAGGCATGTTGAGGTCTTCAGCTTCACGCAATACGCCACCATCAAACCACGTGCCTTCGTGTGGGTAGAGCGCGTAGGTAAAACTGTGCCTGCCTTCGTCTGCTAGCGGGTCAGGATAGGTAGGCGCGCGCACTAAACTTAGCCCCATGTCGTTACCCTGAACATGATGCCCGTAGCGCCCGTCGTTCAGTAATGCCACCCCATAGGTGGCTTCAGAAAGGTCAACAAAACGCTGTGCGGGAACTTCAAACTGGGCTGTTTGCCAAGAGGTGTTTCGGTGGGTTGGGCGGGCAATTACCCCAAACGCTGTTTCAAAGTTGGCATAGGGCGCGCGCACATTAACTGGAAAGTGTGCTTTTAAAAGCCAGCGGCGGTCGTGCCAGTCGAGCTCGGTATAGAACTCGAGCCGGGCCGAGTTCGACCACAAGCGGATTTCTTGGCGAATTGTGCTATTTCTAAACGCACGGGTGACGGCTACGGCAACCCGGTGCGGGCCCTCTTCGATGACCTCGATGTTCTGAACATCGGTAATTTCTTGACCCTCGAGCAGGTAGTCAGCATCAACGTCCCAAGCGTCCCATTGGCGCGGTTTATCAACATAGGCCCAGAGCTGGTTGCCACGACCAGCTAGCACGTCGCGCCCGCGCAAACGATCAACAATGCGGGCAATACTACCGTCTTCTGCTAAATCAACATGAAGATAGTCATTCTCTAAAAAACCCGCATCAACCCAAACAGGTGCAGGCGCATTTCCTCGCAATATAATATTGCTGCTAAAACTCATCAGGTTGTGCGGGCGTGTAAGCACTTGCCCATGCGCAGTTGCTTGGCTGTCGTGATAGGGCGCTGCTAACGTCAGCCTCAGTGGGCGTGTTGAGGTTGTTGGGTTCATGACTAGCAGAGCGGCTTGCTTACCGGGCCTGACCAAGTGCTGCGCGAGGTTGAGGTGTACTTGCTGAATGCGCGTTTGGGCTGCGCAGATGACTTGGCTAAGTTCGCGTTCTGTGCGTTGGTAAGCTTCAGCGATAGACGACCCCGGCAAAATATCATGAAACTGATTGCGCAGTAACATGTGCCAGCACGCTGCCATAGATGTGCCAGTTGGTAGGTCTGCTAGAACAGGTGTAACTTCCGCTGCTAATGCACTGGATGATGCACCGGGTGACGCATTGGATGACGCACTGGGTGATGGCGCTGCAACAACCGTTGTGGCAGTTTCGCTGGAGGTGACGCTAGGGGTTTGTGACGTGGCGTGTTGGCCTTCATATTGCCCGATTTGCTGATTTAAGGGATCAGCTAGAGGATCACAAAAGTTGCTCGCGGCCGTCATTGTGCTGAGGTCAGCGCGGCTATCTAACAAGGTGATAAAACTGCCCAAGGCCTCACAGCTCACAAGGCTGTGTTCAGCTTGGCGGTGTAAACGTTTGGTGCGCGCTTGGCTGATGGTTGTGGCGCGGTGCAATTCTAAATAGATGTCACCGTTCCAAACTGGTAAAGGACGCTGGCTGTGAAAACTTGCCGCAGAAGATTTAGCTGCATGTGACCGTGGTGAGTCCGAATTGGCTTTTTGTGCGCTCGTGACAAGGTTACTGCGCGCGCGTGCAAAGTAGTCGCTCACGGTTGTAAAGCTGAGTTTGGGAAGTACTGGAAAGACCTGCATGGCGCGGTAGCGCTCGAGCATCTCCTCAGTGAGCCCGCCACCACCGTCGCCAAAGCCAATGGTGAGTAAGCTTTGCGGGACATGGTATTTGCCCCGGTAGTTGCGCCACGTGGCCAACGTTGCCTTAGGACCAAGCTCACCGTTATAGCCACCCACTGGGTTGTTAAAGGTGTGGGCAAGTACGCGGCTGCCGTCGAGCCCTTCCCACCAAAACAGGTCATGGGGAAAGCTGTTGCTTTCTGACCAGTTGACTTTCATGGTGAAAAAGTTAGCGATACCTGCTGCCTGCAGCAGTTGCGGTAAGCCCGGCGTAAAGCCAAAGGTATCGGGTAGCCAACAAACATCGTGATAACGCCCAGTGCGGCTATAAAAATAGCGTTGCCCATAAAGCAGTTGACGTACAAACGACTCGCCACAGGGCATGTTGGCATCGGGTTCAACCCACATACCACCGACGCCTTCCCAGCGCGGGTTGGGGTGTGCGGTTGGGTCTTGGCGAGGTGGTTCAGGAGCGGCTTGATCACCTGCATCCATAGCGTTTAAAACGCGCGCAAAAAGCTCTGGGTCAGCCGCTTCAACAAGGGCGTAGAGTTGTCCACTGGACTGGTTAAAGGTAGCTTCTGGGTAGCGTTCTAACAGATGCAAGGCAGTGGCAAAGGTGCGCTGCGTTTTGCGCACAGTTTCTTCAAGTGGCCAGAGCCACACTAGATCGATGTGGGCATGTCCGCTTAGAGCAATATGACCTTGAGCTGGATAGTGTGTTTGCAAGTGCTGGAGCCGTGTTTGTAGCCAACGGTGGGCTTCGTAAACAGCTTGGCGGCTGTCATCTGTCAGTGCGCTTTGCTCGCTAGGAGCGTAACGTTCTAAAAACGTTTTTGTATGTTCCAGACCGGCAAACTCGGGTAAATCTGACTCGTTGTGAAGCGCGAGGTCGGACCGTGTTAGATCAATGGTGTTGTCAAGGTTAGTAGTAGGTTCGAGGTTGCCGTCATCTGTTAACTGAGGACGGTTCCAGATTGCCCGCAAGCTAGGACTGTCAAAGGTGCGTTTGAGATAAGCGTGGCTGTGGCTTGGCCAAGGGACTTGTCCGAGTGCTTGCTCAGCAGCGTCTAGTAGATAAGGCGCAACTTCGTGCTCAGCTAGCTCATGAACAGTTTCAGCGACGAGCACCAGCAACCTGTGAAAGTGTTCTAACTCTTGTTCCCAGCGCACTAAACGCGCTTGTGCAAGGTGAGGTGTGCGGTTGGGCACACCAAATTGCCAGCGGGCTACGCTCTGGGCGCGCAAGGCAAAATGGCGACCACTGAGCACGTAGCGGCGGTGGTGTGGGTCATGACCAAGGGGAACAGTATGGCTAGTGGCTCGAGCCTCCGTGGGGGTTACATCTTGATTTGTGAGCGTTAAATCTTGAGGTGTAGCGTCTTGGAGGTAGTCAATGAACAACAGGCTTTCGCCACCTAGGTCAAGTTCTAAGCGGGTTTCTGCAACAGACCAGTGCTGCGGGACGCTCACAGCAGGGTGCGCCAAATGCCAAAGCTGATCGTCTTCGGCAAAGTTGCGCTGCTCAGCAGGTGGTAGGGGCCAAGCACTACCCAATGCGAGGGGCTCACCATTACAGGTCCACTGCGCTAAGTTCAGGCTGTCACGCCGTAACCAATAGGTCAGTTCGTCAAGTCGGGTTTCAAGTCGCTTAAGGCGTTGGGGTATGCTCAACATGGCGTGCTCCTGGTTCTTGTGAAGCTGATGTGATGCTCGAGCTTAGCTGCTGGCAAGCATAGGTCGTTAAGATAAAGCTTCTAGGTCGTTGAGATTAAAGTTCCATAGCAAGGTTTGACAAAACACAGGACAAAGCTGTACAGGCTGCACAACCTGTGCGCAACAGCCTTGGTATCTGTTGCTAAGTTTGTTATGAAGCTACGTTATACCAAGTCCGGCAAAACACGCAATAAACTCCTGTAGGATTTATCATGCTCCAGTTGAACTTAGTATTCGTTTCTACGCGCGCTGCTCGGTTTACTGCGCTCGCTCTAACATACAATGGTAGTAG
>JBCCOX010000415.1:0-4919 GCA_039025155.1 Deinococcota bacterium
GTCTGACGCCGAAGAAAAAGCGCGCTACTTTTTAGACAAAGTGGGCATCCCTGAACAAGCCCTTAAGTACCCCGGGCAACTTTCCGGTGGGCAGCAGCAGCGGGTGGCTATCGCTAGGGCGCTCACCATGGGGCCCAAGGTTATGTTATTTGACGAACCTACCTCCGCACTTGATCCCGAGGTAATCGGGGAGGTGCTCGAGGTTATGGTCAACCTTGCCAAAGAGGGCATGACCATGATGGTTGTCACCCACGAAATGGGCTTTGCCCGCGAAGTGGGCGACCGGGTTGTCTTTATGGACAGCGGCCAGATTGTCGAAGTTGGCCCGCCAGAGCACTTTTTTACCAACCCCAGCGAAGAGCGCACCAAGTCGTTTTTGTCCAAAATCCTTTAGCAGCGCATGTTCTACGAGTTATTTCTACAAGCTATTTTGACGATGTGCTAACAAGGCCAAGTGCTCAAACCCCGTATAATGTGCGTGCTATCGCTACTAGCTGACCCGATCATGTCTGTAAGGGTGTGACACGTGTAGCGTCAGTAGTTAAGGAACCGTTTTTGAGTAGGCGTTTGGTATCTTGCTTAGATTGAAAAGGCGTTGTGTGATTTATCTGCGGTTGAAGCAACACGTCTAGCGTGTAGGGTCGGTTTGTGATGGAGGCACGCAAAATTGTGTGACTTTTGCCTTCACATGAGGCAACAAGCTTTTACAATTTGCACGTAGTACGTTATGCTCTCACTACTTTCTCACGCATCCTTGAAATGCCAATGAGATATAGTTAAACTCCGAGAAGGACGCCTCTTATTGCTAATTGATATACACCTTGTATACGTACAATTAGGCCATCTGTAACCTTAACTCAACCTAAAATCATAGTGCGCTATGCATGTACGCTAAAGGACTTGTGATGTCAGAAATACCTACTGCTAGTAGAAGTCAAGACTTAGGACGACAAGACACAAACGACTTGTCAAAAGATCAAGAACGTACCGATCTGCTCAAAGCCGTCGTCAAAATGATTCGGGCCATGGTCATTCGACATGCGTCTGATATTCATATTCACGCGGCGTCCCCACCCTATATGCGGGTCAATGGTGACTTGCGTCAGCTCGAGAATGTTCGCCCGTTTACCGCTGAGCAAACCGTCCAAATTGCTAAGTCGATGATGCCACCCAAGTCTTATGAGTTGTTTGAAAAGCAGCACGAACTTGACTTTGCGTTTATGATTCCCAACCTTGCCCGTTTCCGTTGCAATGTGTTCTATCAGCGTGGCTCTGTGAGTATTGTCATGCGGGTGGTGGAAGAACACGTACCAGATTTTGATACCTTGGGGCTTCCCTCACCTATTGTGACGCAGTTCTCGAGCCAGACACGCGGCTTTGTGCTCATTACTGGGCCAACCGGCTCAGGTAAGTCCACCACGCTTGCGTCCATGGTTGACTACATTAACGAGCAGTACAAACGTAACATTATTACCATTGAAGACCCTATTGAGATTTTGCACCGCAATAAACGCAGCTTGGTTGTGCAGCGCGAATTAGGCTCAGACACGTTCAGTTTTGCAGGCGCGCTCAAATACGCCATGCGCCAAGACCCAGATGTCATTATGATCGGGGAGATGCGTGACCGCGATACGGTCGAAGCCGCCATCACAGCAGCCCAAACAGGTCACTTGGTGTTTAGCACCTTGCACACGCTAGACAGTATTCGCACGGTCAACCGTATCATTGACTTTTTTCCACCCCACGAGCGCGATCAGATTCGCATTATGTTAGCTGAGTCGTTGCTTGGCATTATGAGTCAACGCTTGCTCTTACATGCCGATGGTGGAAAACGTATTCTCGCGTCTGAGGTTCTAGTCAACACGCCCCTGATTCGTGACTACATTAAAGACGAAACCAAAACCCCCGAGATTAAACAAGCCCTTATGGAGGGCCGTGAAGCAGGCATGCGCACCTTTGACCAGCACTTGTTAGACCTCTGGCTATCGGGCGATGTTAGCGAAGAAGAAGCTGTTGCTTACGCAACGAGCCCGCACGAGCTACTTGTCTGGATGAGTCAAAAGCGGCAACTCAAAACCGAGCAGCAAGAACAACCACGTTTTTAGCTATCATCACGATCATCTAGGTGTATAAACTCACTTAACGCTGTCATCTGCGGATGAGTCTCTATAAAATCTATCAGGCGGATGTGAACATGTGTCACGTCCGCTTTGCCATGGGATTTGGGCAGGTTTTGTATCAACTCCTGCCACACATGCCACGCGCTTGTATCTGTAGTGAGGTCCAGTGCAGCAAGTCCCATGTGTCCTTGCAAGATGAGCTTAGGGCGCAGTCCATGAGGTGCACGCTTGTGTTGAACCCTATCACCAGCAGCAGCGCAAACAGCAAACCATGCCTGCAGACGTTGCTGACGAGCGCTGTCAAGATGGCCTAAGGTGGTTTTAGCAGCATCTATTTTGCTAGCTGTTTTGCTGGCATCATCCTGTTGTTGTAGTGGTGTAGGGTCATATTGATTCTGTTGATCTTGGTTGCACCGCTTACGCCGTCTTCGCGGATAGCAATAGGCGCGCGCAAACAGTGCTGTTGCCGTTAGTGTATCCACCCAAAATATGCGGGTTGCTAGTCCCAATTGCAAACACGCCGTACTTCCCCAAGCTACGCCAATGAGCATATCGAAAAATTCTGGCCACGTGCTGGGGGTTTGGTAACCGCGCTGTGCTGCTGTAAGCCGCAGACCGTCTAAACTTTTAACAAGTCGTTCAGGATAATCTGCTGCGGCAATAACTCTGAGTTTGCCGTGTTGCACGCGGGTCAGTGGCAGTCCGTAGGGGGCGCTTAAGCGGTCGTGCCAGTCGCTGCGGGACAGCACCAAAAGTTCATAAAATGCTTCTGGAAGCTGAGCTGACTCGGTGAGGTCAGCCAAAAACTGGGCAAGGACAGCCGCGCGCCGTTTACTCCCTTTGGAATAGCGTACCCTTGCCCGCGTTTCTGGCAGTGCAAGGTCGCGCAAAAAAACCTTGCTGTCAAACCTATCCATTTCAAGATTTTACGCTAAATAAAGGCTAAACTGCACTATGCTAAGTCGCGTCAGTACTATTGCAAAGATAATGACAGTGGGAAGCGTTTTGTCTTCATGTGTACTTGCATGTCTGCTTAGCATGAATGGCATAGATGGTTTTGAATCTTACGAAGAGATTTCTAAAAGAGACCTTACAGTTATTGGCTACTTAGTTTATTCAACCATAAGAGGTTTTGGATACTTTGTTATTGGATTCATTCCGTCGCTTATGGGCTTGGGATTTCTTGTATTTTACATGAGACAGATATTTGTAGTCAGTAAAAGAGCTGAGGCGCTATGGTCAGCCTCAGGACTATTCAACCTTTGCGGTATGGCTCTAGTTGTTATTTTTTTTACGAACCCACTTGTGCTATCACGTGCAGTCAACATTATCTTTCTCGTGTGGATTGTCACCGCAATAGGACTTTCCTCTTACGCACGTCATCTCATAAGCTTGGAAAGAATGCGTAAACAACAAGCTATAAAAACGAACTCCTAAGGCTTGTATCATTCCCTTAAAATGAGATTTGCTCGAGCTATGACACAAGTTATAACCCACTCATGGCAGACATTTTGAGCATTTGGCTTCATAAGGAGGTAGTCTTGAAACCCTATGGACACACTCTAGCTTCTTTCGTGCTGGGCGTAGTTGTGGCACTTTTAGTTTATAGAATTGCAGGTGAGCCTATATCTAATCCTGTCTACATGCTTTACAACCGTGCTGATTTTCTGTTTCAATTCATCGTCATGGTTACGGTAGGGTTGTACTGGTTAGCAGGTGTTGTATTCTTTCGCAAATTTTAGGCTGCTTTGTACATTTGAGATGGTTTTCTTAGCTCACCACTCAAAAGCTACAATTCCCATTTTGATGACCTCGAGCAAGCCTTCCAGCGACCTTAGACCCAGCCAATCTACAAACGCTGTGGCAAAAACTATCACCCACGTGTATCTACCTTCTTTATGATGGTCACATGGTGAACGGTTTGATGGTTTTGTGGCAGGGGTTAAAACGTAGTGATAAGGGTTTGCGCATTGTGGTAAGCTGCGCGCTTGCCTTGTGGCTAACAGCGTGTTCAGGCGACGGTATTGGGGGTCGCAATACGGCCCCAACGGTGAGCCTCGAGGTTGACCAAGCAAGCGGACCCGCCCCGCTTACCGTCAGTTTTGCAAGCAACGCCACTGACGACGATGACGACGACCTCAGCTACGTTTGGAACCCCGGTGAAGGTGAGCCAGTTGTAGGTGGGCCGGACTACACCCACACCTACCTCGAGCCCGGTACTTATACGGCCACTGTAACCGTTTCAGATGGCAATGATGCCATAACCGAAAGTGTCACTATTGAAGTAGCAGGTGACCCGCTCGAGGTTAACCTCACCGCCAGTCCCAACGCGGGCAGCGTGCCGCTCACTGTCACATTTGCATCTAGCACAACAGGTACCGACAACACCGACCTCACCTATACCTTTGACTTTGGCAATGGTGACACCACGGCGCTCAATGGTGGCGGCGCACTCAACTATGACTACACCTACACGGAGCCGGGTATCTACGAAGCTGAAGTTCTGGCGCGTAACGCAGAAGGTGAACTAGCCCGCTCGAGTATCATCATTACTGCCAGTGAACCCGCCCCACCCAGACAAGGCCCCACCGCCATTTTGAGTGCCAGCGCGGTTGCTGGTGCAGCCCCCCTCAACGTCAACTTTGATGCCTCTGCCTCCACCGACGATACAGGTGACCTTATTGCTTACACGTGGACCTTTGGTGATGGCAGCAGCGCCAACGGCGTGCAAGTTAGCCACGTTTATGAGCAAGAAGGTGAGTTTACGGTTGTACTTACCGTCACCAATAACAATGGCGA